>JALZCA010000174.1 GCA_030863285.1 Actinomycetota bacterium
GCGCGGAACCCCTCGACGACGAAGCGCTTCGGATACGTCGATGCAGGTGACGTCGGCTCTCCGAATTCGTAGACGTTGAGCATGAACTGCATCGGGTAGGTGGGCGACTGCTCCACCGTCTTGATCCTGCGCCCGTCGACGAAGAAGGCGACCTGCTCGGGCGTCCACTCGGCCGCGTACTCGTGCGAGGCGCGTGCATCGATAGGCAGGCTCACTCTCTCGAAGTCGTCGCGCAGATCGGGGTCGGCGAACGGATGCACGCCGACCCCGACCGCCGCTCGATTCGGTCCGACGTCGCGTCCGAAGATCTCGCAGATGCAGATCTCGCCGGAGCGCTCTGGACGATCCTCGTAGCCGATCATCCAGAGAGCCACCATGCACGCGGGGTCGTCCAGTGCCGCAGCCCGCAGCGCGAAGACGCCGTAGCGAGGCGTGTACAGCCTCAGTGGAGGCTGCTCTTCTTGCACGACGGCCTCCGCCTTGAAGCGATGCTGACCGATCTTGCTGCCGCGCGGGCCGGCGAACACGCCGGTTTGCAACGACGAGACGCGCGTGGGCCCGTCGAGCGCGGGACACCAGGGCGGCTGATCTCGCTCGATGAGGAGGTGAAGCGATCCCTCTCGCAGCTCGTAGCGCGCGGCGGCCTGCTCGCGCGAGCTCCACTGGGGCAGGTAGTAGGGGAACCACAACGACTCATCAAGCCTGCCTGAGTCGAAGCGATCCTCCACCTCGAGCTCGTAGCCCTTCGCGATGATCTCGTCTAGCTCTTGGGCCATCGTTCTTCCCGCCGGCGCACGCGCGACATCGCCGCGATCCTAGGCGCGCCTTTCGACGCAACGCCGCGACGGTGACGTCAGTCCTCGAGCACGGCCTTGAGCGCGTTCAGGCGCTCGCGCCAGAACGATTTCATCTCGTCGGCCCGACGGGCGTCGGCGATGCGCTCGTGAGCCAGCGAGACCTGGCTCTTCGCAGCGCCCTTGTCTGTGAACCCGATCGCGAGCCTCGTGGTTCCCTCCTCCCACGCGGCCGTCATCGACTTGCCGGGCCGTGCGGTTCGCACCTGTAGCTCGTAGTCGCCGAGCCACTGCGTTCGCAGGCGCTCGTCGTTGAACGCGTCGAAGACCCTGTCGACCGGGACGTTGAGCGTCTTGCTCGCGCTGACGCTGTACGTGCCGTCGCTGCGTTGGCCCGGAGCCCGCATCCCGCGCTCCTGTTCGTAAGCGACGGTTATGTGCTGCGACCACCACCCGTCGACTTCGTGTTCATCCACCAGCCACCGGGCGATCTCCGCGTGCTTCTTCTTTTCGGCCCCCCCTTCGTCGAGGAGCTTGAACCACTCCTCGCGCGACCGACCGGTCCTCGAAAGGATCGCCTCGGACTTGGTCCGCTGTGGAGCGATGGTTTGCGGGGTGCGCTGCTTGCGAGCTTCTGCTTCGGCCTTTTCGATCAGACGCCGGCGCGCGGTCGCGTAGCTCTCACCAGTCTTGTCCATGCGCGCCCGGATGCGCTGCTTGAAGGATTTCTGCCTGGTCATTGCGTTCTCCTCATCCATGGCGTGACAACGGGACTCACGCTCCCATCGCCCCCGCCGGACAAGGGCGCAACAAACGGGCTCCCGAGGACTCGAGGCCCCCTTTACCTTCTCGCTGCCGGCGGCGTGAGCACCGGATCGAAGGTCGGGCGAGGGAAATCGCCGACTTCTTATTCTAGTTCGTGTCTGGGCCTCGGCAAGGTCATGGGCCGCGTCCCAGCATCTAAGACCCGCTTGGTCTCGAGAACTCATCGCGGGGGACGGACCTTCCTGGCCGGGCAGTCGGTGGTGCGCGAGCGTCGGTTAAAGCGCGCATTCGGGACGTTTTCGTAGACCGCCTTAACTTCGTCGTACCGGCGGCATAGGGTGTTCGACGTGAACGAGATGACCGCAACAGAGACGACCGAGACCTCCGCAGAAGCGGTTGTGGGCGAGGTTCGTCCGTCCACGGACGACCTCGAGCGTGTGCTCGACCAGCACCGACCCGAGCTGACCGCTCACTGCTACCGCATGCTCGGCTCTTCCTTCGAGGCGGAGGACGCCGTTCAAGAAGCCCTCTTGCGCGCGTGGAGAAGCTTCGACGGCTTCGAAGGCCGCTCGGCCTTCCGCTCGTGGCTCTACCGGATCGCGACCAACGTATGCCTCGACATGCTGAGTGGGCGCGAGCGCCGTGCCCGCCCGATGGACCTTGGGCCCGCCCAGCCGGCCGACCCGGCCAATCTGGGCGACCCGTTGCCGGAGGTCACCTGGATCGAGCCGATCCCCGACGGACGGGCCGTGCCCGAGGCCGCGGATCCGGCAGAGGTCGCCGAGGCTCGCGAGACGATCCGCCTCGCCTTCGTGGCCGCACTTCAGCATCTTCCCCCCCGTCAGCGTGCGGTTCTCATCCTGCGTGAGGTCCTGCGGTGGAAGGCGAGCGAGGTCGCCGAGTTGCTCGACATGTCGGTGCCATCCGTGAACAGCGCGCTTCAGCGGGCGCGGGCCACGATCGGCGAGGTCCGCAGCACCGGTCCTTCGGACCGCGCGATGGACGACAAGAGCCAGGCGTTGCTCGCGCGCTACGTCGAAGCATTCGAGCGGTACGACATGGACTCACTGACGTCCTTGCTTCACGAGGATGCGACGTGGAACATGCCGCCCTACCCGCTCTGGCTCCAGACGCACGAAGACATCGTCGCTTGGTGCTTGGGTCCCGGGATCGGATGCGACGGCTCGCGTCTCGTCCCCGTGGACGCCAACGGATCGCCTGCGTTCGCGCAGTACAAGCCATCTCCAGACGGTGGCTTCGAGGCGTGGTCGTTACAGGTCCTCGAGATCTCCGGTGACCGCATCGCCGGGATCACTTTCTTTCTCGACACGCAAAGGTTCTATCCGATGTTCGGGTTGCCCCTCCGACTCGACCGGTAAGTCGTCGCTCGCGGATATGACATCGCATAGCCCGGTCAGCTCGAGCAACCCGGCGAGAACGTCGGGCGGGTCGCGCAGTCGCATCTGACAGCCGAAACGCCGCGCCGTCAGTTGGAGGCGTGCAAGTGCGTCGATTGCAACTAGATCGGCCTCGGCCAGCGCGCCGAGATCGCAGACGAACGTGCGAGCAGCGGTCTCGCACAAGCGCGCTTGGAGCCGGGCGCACAAGATCGGGATGTCTCGCGGTCGGAGCGTCTCGGGCAGGGCGACTGCGATCGCGCGCGGATCACCGCGGTGCGGCGTGTCATGCCCGGCCGCCCGCGGCCCCCGGGGAGCGGGCAATGCGCCTCCTTTCGGTTGCCGTCGAGGTTCAGACTTTGCCCGACCCTGAAATTCATCGCTCGGCTCGAAGAAGCAGAGGAAGCCGGGAAGGTTTTCGCCGCGCGATGAGTTTTGTCACAGGTCGACGTCTAACTGTTCGAAAGCGTCGCGAGCGGGCGACGCAAGTCGCATAAGAGAAAGAGGTGACGAATGACCGGAAGAGGTGACGAATGACCGAGATGATCCGAACCGAGGGGCTCATCAAGCGTTACGGCGACGTCGTGGCGCTCGACGGGCTCGACCTCAGCGTCCCCAAGGGCACGGTCCTGGGACTACTGGGACCCAACGGCGCCGGCAAGACCACGGCGGTCCGGATCCTCACGACGCTGCTCGAGCCCGACGAGGGCATCGTGGAGGTCGCGGGTCTCGACGTGCGCTCTCAACCGAACAAGGTCCGTGAGCGGATCGGTTTGTCGGGGCAGAACGCCGCAGTCGACGAACACCTCACAGGTTTCGAGAACCTCGACATGGTCGGCCGGATGTACCACCTCGGCCGTCAAGCGGCGCGCGCGCGGGCGCGCGAGCTGCTGGAGCAGTTCGATCTGTCCGAGGCGGGCAACCGGCCGGCAAAGACCTACTCCGGCGGCATGCGCCGGCGCCTGGACCTCGCGGCCGCGCTCGTAGCGACGCCCGACATCCTCTTCCTCGACGAGCCCACGACCGGGCTCGATCCAAGAAGCCGTGTGCAGATGTGGGACGCGGTGCAAAGTCTCGTGCGCGGCGGGGCGACCGTCCTGCTGACGACCCAGTACATGGAGGAGGCGGACCGCCTCGCCGACGACATCGTCGTGATCGACAAGGGGCGGAAGATCGCGCACGGCAGCGCGGATCAGCTCAAGACCCAGATCGGTGGAGAGACGGTCGAGGTCGTGGTCGCGGAATCAGCGCATCTTCCCGCAGCCAATGCGATCCTCGCCGAGCTCTGCGTCGGAGAGGTGCAGGTCGAAGAGCACACGCGCCGCGTCTCTGCGGGCGTATCGGGAGGCGTCGCCGCTCTCGGCCAGGTCCTGCAGCGCCTCAGAAATCAGCACGTCGACGTGGTCGACGTGGGCCTTCGCCGGCCGACCCTCGACGATGTCTTCTTGTCGCTCACGGGACACACGGCCGAGGACGCCGCGGAGCCAGACGAAGACGGTGGTGACGGATCCGAGATCGAGAACGAAGCACGAGAGATGGAGACGGTTCGATGAGACAACTAGCCCTTGCATTTGCAGACGGGAGCGTGGTTGCCAAGCGCAACCTGATCAAGATCAAGCGAGTCCCGGAGCTGCTCATCTGGACGACGATGTCGCCGATCATGTTCGTGCTGCTGTTCGCGTACGTCTTCGGCAGCTCTATCACTATCCCCGGAACGAGCTACCGCGAATACCTGATGGCCGGGATCTTCGCCCAGACCGTGGTCTTTGGTGCGACGTTCACGGGGGCCGGGATGGCCGAGGACATGACCAAGGGCATTATCGACCGCTTTCGGTCGTTGCCCATCTCGCGTTCGGCGGTGTTGGCGGGACGAACTGCCAGCGACATCGCGTACAACTCGGTGTCGATCCTCGTGATGACGGTCACCGGTTTGCTCGTCGGGTGGCGTATCCGGACCAACGTGCTCGAGGCGATCGGCGGGTTCCTTTTGCTGCTCCTCTTTGCCTACGCCGTCTCGTGGGTGATGGCCTACGTCGGGCTCAAGGTGTCCAGCGTCGAGGTCGTGAACAACGCGTCGTTCATGGTCATCTTCCCGATGACGTTCATCTCGAACTTGTTCGTGCGCGCCGACCTCCTGCCCGGCCCCCTGCAGACGTTCGCCGAGTGGAACCCCGTGTCGGCCGTGGCCCAAGGGGCGCGCGAAGCTTTCGGCAACACCGGCACGGTGCCGGAGCCCGACGTCTGGTCGCTGGACAACCCGATCGCCTACACGCTGATCTGGGTGGCGATCATCCTGGCGATCTTCATCCCCCTGTCGATCCGCCAATACAACAAGTCGGCCAGCCGGTAGGCCCGTTGCTCGTCGTTTCACCCCGGGAGGGTTCGTCCCTTCCGGGGTAGGAACGCGTCTTGGTCCGAGGATGAAAGGAGCCCCTTGATGGCTGGTTGGGTCGGCAACATCGAGCAGCTGACACTCGAGAACGACACGTTCCGCACCGTTCTGTTCACGGGCGAGCACACGCAGTTGACCGTGATGCGGCTCGGGCCCGGAGAGGACATCGGGATGGAGGCGCATGGGAATCTCGATCAGTTCCTACGCATCGAGCAGGGGACCGGTCGTGTCGAGTTCGGTAGCGGCGAGAACCAAATCGACGAGACGCACGACGTCGAAGACGATTGGGCGGTGGTCGTTCCGGCGGGCGTGTGGCACAACGTGGTCAACACCGGCGACGGCGAGCTGAAGCTGTACTCGCTCTACTCGCCGCCCGAGCATCCGGACGGAACCGTGCACAAGACAAAGGAAGAGTCCGAGGCTGCCGAGCACGAGCACCACTAAACGCGAAAGGCCTGAGATGCGTGGGAC
>JALZCA010000185.1 GCA_030863285.1 Actinomycetota bacterium
TCGCCCCCGACCATCACTCTTGATATGGCCGTCGACTGCATGGAGTGCACGAGTTGTCGCTCGACGGTCGCAAGCGGCTGCAGGGAGAGATCGTCTAGATCTATCGCGACGATGTCGGCAAGCCGACCCGCCTCGATCGCGCCAGCGTCGATTTGCAACAATTCGGCCCCCGCGCGCGTGCCCATGTGCAACGCGGTCGGAGCGTCGAGCGCGCCGCCGTCCGTCAGTCGCGCCTTAGCGACCAACGACGCCATGCGCATCTCGTCGAAGATGCTCTGCCGGTTGTTCGCGCAACCACCGTCCGGGCCCAGCGCAACGCGGATTCCTCTCTCGATCATCTCGGGTACGCGCGCGATCCCGTCGCCGAGGAACGCGTTCGCACCGGGACAGTGCACGACTCCGACGTTCGCCTCCGCAAGCATGTCGAGCTCCTCGTCGTCGACCCAAACCGTGTGGACCGTGACGAGGTCGTCGCGTAGTAGGCCTTCGCGCTGAAGCAACCTCACGGGCGTGGTGCCGAAACGCTGCTCGATCTGCTCTTTCTCGTAGAGCGCCTCGGCGAGATGAAGATGGCACGGAACGTTCAACTCGGTGGCGACTTCCAACGCGCGTCCGATCGTTTGAGGAGAGGCCGCGTGGAGCGAATGCGGCGCGGGTTGTACCGACACCAGGGGGTCGCCTGCGTGTTCGCCGGCAAGCGCGAGACATCGCTCTGCCGCCTCGTCGGCGGCCTCCCGGTAGCGCGCCGGAGCTGCGGTCGGCGCGTCGGGGTCGTAGAAGGCGCGCGCGAACACGAGCCGGATGCCGAGGTCTCGCGCCGCGCGGATCACCTCCTCCGCGTTCTCGTTACCCCCGTCGTGCAAATAGAAGAAGTCGACGGTCGTCGTAATGCCGGACAACAGGGCTTCGGCGAAGGCGAAGAGTGCGCCCGAGTAGATGTCATCGCGACCAAGGCGCTCCGAGAACGGATACAAAACGAGGTCGCGCCACTCATCGAAGGGACGGTCGTCGGCAAAGCCTTTGAAGAGACTCTGAAAGGCATGCCCGTGGGCGTTGACCGTGCCCGGGAGCAAGGCGACGTCACCCCAGTCCTCTGCGTCGCTGGAAGTAGCCTCGGCCTCGACCGCGGTGATCCGGTCGCCTTCTATCGACACGACGACGTCGGGACGCAAGACGCCGTCCACAAGTCCCAGCCGCGCCTTGATAGCGCGCATACGCCTCCTCGGCTCGCTTGCAGCGGCGGCACTAGACCCGCCGCCTTAGGGTGAAGCCATGACCGTACTTCTGGGCGACAGTCTCACATTCGAAGACGTCGCCGCCGTCGCCGCCGGAGAGCGCGTGGACCTGAGCCCACGTCTTGCCGATGCGATGGCCCCTGCGCGCGCGGTGGTCGACGCCGCGGTCGACGGCGAGCACGCGGTCTATGGGATCACGACCGGAATCGGCGATCTCGCGAACGTCAGGATCGAGCCAAAGGACGCGACCCTGCTGCAGCGTGATCTCGTGCGCTCGCATGCAACTGCAGTGGGCGACCCGCTCGACGAAGAGGTAGTGCGGGCGATGATGCTCCTCAAGGCGCGGACCTTCTGTTTCGGATACTCGGGAGTGCGCTTCGAGTTGGTCGATCAGTTCGCCCGCTTCTTGAACGCGCGCATCCATCCCGTGGTTCCGGCGCAAGGATCATTGGGCGCGTCGGGCGATCTTGCTCCGCTTGCACACCTCGCACAACCCCTCATGGGTGAGGGCCTCGTCACCTACGAGGGCCGGACGATCGAAGCAGGTGAGGCCTTGCGCGCTGCCGGGATCGAGCCGCTCGAGCTTTCCTACAAAGAGGGACTATCGCTCATCAACGGCACCGAGATGATGCTGGCTCTCGGGATCCTCACGCTGCTGGGGGCCGAGAAGCTCGCACGGAGCGCGGACGTGACCGCGGCGATGACGCTCGAGGCGTGCCTCGGAACCGACCGGGCCTTCGATCCCGACCTGATCAACGCGCGGAAGCACCGCGGCGCCCACGACGCCGCTGCGAACCTCCGCTCGCTTCTCGCCAAGAGCGAGATCGTGGCATCGCACCGTGATTCCGAGCACCTCGTGCAAGACGCCTACTCACTGCGCTGCACGCCGCAGGTCCACGGCGCGTACCGAGACGGATTTGCATACGTCCGCTCGATCCTCGAGGCCGAGCTCGCCTCCGCAATCGACAACCCGACGGTTCTCGCGCAGCGGGGCGAGGTCTTGTCCGGCGGCAACTTCCACGGCGAATCCCTTGCCGTCGCTCTCGACCATCTCGGGCTCTGCATGGCGGGCTTCGCCACCATCGCCGAGCGGCGCGTTGCGCGATTGGTCGATCCCGATCTCAACAATGGGCTGCCGGCATTCCTCACGACCGACCCGGGACGCCGCTCGGGCTTCATGCTCCCGCAGTACACGGCGGCCTCGCTGGTATCGGAGAACCGGTCGCTGTGCTGGCCGGCCTCGTCCGATTCGATCCCGACCTCGGCGGGCCAGGAAGACCACGTGAGCATGGGAGCGACCTCGGCGCGGAAGGCGCGAGCGATCCTCGCAAACACCGAGCGGGTCATTGCTATCGAAGCCCTGGGGGCCACGCAGGGCTTAGACCTGCGCGCGCCTCTGGAGCCCGCCCCTGCGACCAACGCTGTTCGCCGCGCCGTTAGGGAGGTGTCGCCCTACCTCGACGAAGACCGCAGTCTCGCACCAGAGATCGAACGGGTTGCAGGCGAGATCAGAACCGGAGCACTTGCGGCCGCTGCCGAAGCGGCGGGCATCAGCTTGCTCTAACCGTCACCGGCGTTCTTCGTAGTTCGCCGTCGCGCGCTCTCGGGCACGATCCGCGGTGAAGACGA
>JALZCA010000198.1 GCA_030863285.1 Actinomycetota bacterium
ACCCTGAGCGTCGATCATCTGAGTGACGCCGAGTCCCTCGCCGCGGATCATCAGCATGTCGTCCTCGCCGTATGGCGCGAGGCGCACGATCCCCGAGCCGTCCGTGGTCGTGACGAAACCGCCCGCCACGATGCGGTGCGCACGCTCGTCCTGAGGGACGAATCCGAACGGCGGTGAGTAACGGCGGCCGCCGAGGTCTGAGCCTTTGAGCGTCGCTTCCAACGGTACGTCACCGACCAGCTGCTCGAGCCGTTCGCGCGCTAAGACGAGGTACTGCCCCTCGAGGTGAGGGTCCGCGACCTTCACGTAGTCGATGTCGTCGCCGACCGCCGCCAGCGTGTTCGCGAGAAGAGTCCACGGCGTGGTCGTCCAGACGAGGAGGGACGTGTCCGGTTCGTCCTCGAGCGCGAACCTCACGTAGATCGAGGGGTCCGTGACGTCTCTATAGGCGCCGGTCTGATGCTGCTCATGGGACGACAGCGCCGTCTCGCAGCGGGGGCAGTAGGGGACGACCTTGAAGTCCTCCTCTAGGAGTCCCTTGTCCCAGATCTGCTTGAGGACCCACCAGACGCTCTCGACATAGTCGGCGGACATCGTCCAGTAGGCGTCCTCTTGGTCCACCCAGTAGGCGATCCGGTCGGTCAGCCGCTCGTGGTCGTCGACGTAGCGCTGGACGGACTCACGGCACAGGCGGACGAACTCCTCGATGCCGTGGTCCTCCTCGATCTGCCGCTTCTCGGTGATCCCGAGCTGCTTCTCGACCTCGATCTCGACCGGAAGGCCGTGGCAGTCCCATCCCGCCTTGCGGTGGACGTAATGGCCGCGCATCGTCTGGAACCTGCAGAAGACGTCCTTGAAGGCCCGGGGCTCGACGTGATGGACGCCGGGCTTGTTGTTCGCCGTTGGGGGGCCGTCATAGAAGACCCACTCCGTCGCCCCCTCGCGCTCCTTCAGCGACCTCTCGAAGATCGCGTTCTCCTGCCACGACTGCGCGATCCGCTCCTCGAGCTCCGGGAACGACGCCTTGGGGTCGACGGGGCGGTAGGGGGGCCTGGACATGGGGCAAGGGTAGCGGGGACGCGGGCGCTCGCTCGTCTCGCCCGGAGGCGGTCGGGCCGCACGTGCGCTTGTGCTATCGTCCCCCGCCCATGAGCGCCGCTAAGAAACCGTCGGCGCGGTCCTCGAAGCCCAAGCCCACCGCCGCGAAGTCAGCCGCGGCCAAGTCGGCAGCAGCCAAGAAACCCGCCGCCAAGAAGACAACTACGAGCGCGTCCGCGTCGAAGAAGGCGGCCGCGAAGAAGACGTCCCCCAAGAAGGCCGCGCCCAAGAAGACCGCGCCCGCGAGGTCGGCGGCGAAGGGCGCCGCGAAGAAGACGGCCGCGCAGAAACAGCCCGCGGCGAAGAAGCCGGCGGCCAAGAAGACGGCTGCGAAGGCTGCTGGGGCGAAGAAGTCAACAGCCAAGGCCCCCGCGAAGAAGTCCGTGGCGAAGCCAGCTCCGGCGAAGAAGAGCCCAGCGAAGCAGACGCCTGCGAAGAAGACGACGGGGAGCAAGACGCCCGCGAAGAAGACGACGGGTGCGGCCGCACGTTCGGTCAACGACCGGCCGGCGCCTCCTAAGAAAGCGATCACCCCTGCCCCGTCCGCGACCCGACCGAAGCCTGCTGCTCCTCCGAAGCCGACGAAGCCCGCGCCGAAGCCCGTCCGACCCGCGAAGCTGGACGCGGCCGCTCTGGAGGCGATCCGCGGCAAGCTCGAGAAGGAGAAGGCCGACCTCGAGCGCCAGCTCGGTGAGCTGCAGTCGTCCTTCGATCTCAGCCAGTCCGACATGTCGGGGGACGCGGGTCTCAACGAAGACTTCGCCGACGCGGGCACCGCGACCTTCGACCGCGAGCGGGACCTCTCGATCAGGAACAACGTGCTCGACCTGATCGATCAGGTGACACGCGCGCTCCGTCGCATTGACGAGGGCACCTACGGGACCTGCGAACGCTGCGGCCAGCCGATCGACGCGGCGCGCATCAAGGCCTTCCCCCGCGTGCTGATGTGCCTCGACTGCAAACGCCGGGAGGAGCGCATCCGCTGACGGCACCGCCCGAACGACCGGCAGCACTGGCGCCGGGGCGTCTCTACGCGCGTCTGCTCGCGACCGCCGCCGCCGTGGTCGCGGTCGACCAGGTGACGAAGTCCCTCGCTCTCGACAACCTCGAGCAACCGCGGGACCTGATCGAGGGCATCCTCACGTTGAGGCTCACGTACAACTCGGGGGGAGCCTTCGGGATCCTGCAGGGGATGCCCGGCCTGTTCCTCGTCACGACGCTCATCGCGGCGGTCGTGATCCTCTTCTGGGTGCGCCATCTCGACGAGCCGCGCTGGACGATCCCGCTCGGGCTCGTGCTCGGCGGAGGGCTCGGGAACGTCACCGACCGCATCTTCCGCGATACGGGGGGCCGGGTCGTCGACTTCATCGACCTCCACTTCTGGCCGGTGTTCAACATCGCCGACGCGTGCATCGTCAGCGGCGTCGCACTCGTCCTGCTCTTGGGGACGCGGCAGACCGAGAGCGAGGCCGCCGAGGGCGGCGCATGATGTCATTCCGCGTCGGTGCGGATGACGCAGGAGAGCGGGCCGACGTGCTGGTGGCTCGCTGGCTGGACGTGCCGAGGGCGCGTGCCCAGGCGGCACTGCGAGCAGGTGAGGTGACCGTCGCAGGAGCGGTCGTGAGGCCCAGCTATCGGGTGTCCCAGGGCGAGGACGTC
>JALZCA010000209.1 GCA_030863285.1 Actinomycetota bacterium
CGGTAGTCCCCTCGCTTTACGAGGGGTTCTCGCTCCCGGCCGCAGAGGCGATGTCGTGCGGCGTCCCGCTCGTGGCGACGACCGGCGGTGCCCTTCCGGAGGTGACCGGGCGCGACGGCGAGTGCGCGTTACTGGTGCCCCCGCGCGACGCCGAATCCCTTGCTGCGGCCATCAGACGTCTGTTCGACGATCCCGAACTGCGCGCGCGGCTCGGGGCAACCGGGCGGGCGCGGGTGCTCGACCGCTTCTCGTGGGAGCACTCCGCGACCGAGACCGTGCGCGAGTACCGCGCGTTGATCAACCGATGTTGACGGTCGACTTCGATCGGCTCCCAAGTGGTGGAAGGCTGCTCGACATCGGCTGCGGTGCGGGACGCCACTCCTTCGAGGCGCTGCGGCGCGGTTACGACGTCGTATCGGCCGACCTGAACTCAAAGGCGCTCGCGGAGGTCGCGGTCATGGGGGCCGCGATGGTGGAGGTCGGCGAGGCATCGCGGTTTGCCTCGCTCACATGCGTGAACGCCAGCGCGCTCGAGCTTCCCTTCGCGGACGAGTCTTTTGACGTGGTCATAGCGTCCGAGGTCTTGGAGCACATCATCCACGACGAGATCGCCTTGAACGAGATAGCGCGCGTCACGAAGACGGGCGGAACCATCGCCGCCACCGTCCCGCGGCGCTGGCCCGAAAAGATCTGCTGGGCTCTGTCGGACGAGTACCACGCGGAGGCCGGCGGTCACGTCCGGATCTACAAGAAGCCCGACCTCGTAGCGAAGCTGCGTCACCAGGGTTTGAGCCTGCGAGGCTCGCATCACGCTCACGCGCTACACGCGCCCTACTGGTGGCTGAAGTGTGCTTTCGGCGTAGAGAACAAAGACGCTCGGGTCCCCAAGGCGTATCACCGGTTCCTCGTCTGGGACATCGAGAACCCAACGACCGCCGTTCGCTCGCTCGAGAGAGCTCTCAACCCCTTCATGGGCAAGAGCGTCGTGCTCTACGCGGAGAAAGCACGTGTTTGACCCCGGCGGCGCTTTGCTGAGCGCGCGCGACATCGACGCGACCGTCGACTCGATCCTCGCGGTCCAGCAAGAGGACGGCTGCATCCCCTGGTTCGCCGGCGGAAGCGCCGACCCGTGGGATCACATCGAGGCCGCCATGGGGCTCACGGTCGGCGGTCGCTACGAGCGCGCCCGCGCGGCATTCCGCTGGCTCGCCACCATGCAACGCGATGACGGTGCATGGGCAAACGAGTACAAGGACGGCATCGTCCGCGACCACACCCTCGATGCGAACTTCTCGTCCTATGTTGCAACCGGCCTGTGGCACTACTGGCTCGCGACGGCCGACGGCGTCTTCGTTTCCGAGATGTGGCCCACCGTCGAGCGCGCGATCGACTTCACGCTCGACCTGCAGTCGGAGTCGGGGGCGATCATGTGGGCGCGCGACGTGCACGGACGACCGTGGCCGAAGGGCCTGTTGACGTCGTCGTCGTGCATCTACTTGAGCCTGCGGTGCGCTCTCGGGCTCGCCGACGTCATGGGCAGGCAGCGGCCGGACTGGGAGCTCGCCCTCGAGCCGCTGCGCAGCGCGATCGTCAACAAGCCCGAAGAGTTCGCGCCCAAGCACCGCTACTCGATGGACTGGTACTACCCGGTCCTCGGCGGCGCGCTCGACGGCCCCGCCGCCCTCGAGCATCTCCAGTCACGGTGGGGCGAGTTCGCGGTCGAGGGGCGCGGGATCCGGTGCGTCTCCGATCGCCCGTGGGTTACGTCGGCCGAGACGTTCGAGTTCGTGCTCGCTCTCGACGTGGCCGGGCTAAGCGGCAAGGCCGAGGAGATGTTCACCTGGGTCCAGCACCTGCGCGCCGAGGATGGCTCCTACTGGACCGGCGCGACCTTCCCGGACGGAACGGTATGGCCGCAGGAGAAGCCGACCTGGGGCGCGGGAGCCGCGTTGTTGGCAGCCGATGCGCTCGCGCGCAACAGCCGCACCTCGGGCTTGTTCAGGGGTGAGGGGTTGCCGCCGGCGGCGCGCATCTCACAGGCCGTCCCCGACCCGCTCTAAGACTCGGAGGCTGCCGCGCGCGCTGCGCTGCGCGAACACGCCCGACGCGAGCGCTCGCTGCCAGATCTCGAACGGGGGCCGCCCCCCTGCCTTCGGGTCCTCGAAGACGTCGTGGATGACGAGAAGACCACGTCGCATAACCCATTTCGCCCACCCGAGGTAATCGGCCTCGGCGGCCTGCGCGCTGTGTCCGCCATCGATAAAGACAAGTCCGAGCGGCGTGGCCCACTCCCGAGCGACGACCGCGGAGTCACCGACGACCCCCACGACGACGTCTTCCAGCTTGGCTTGGGCAATCGTGCGTCGGAACTCCGCCAACGTGTCGACGCGACCCTCATCGTCTACCAGCGCGGGGTCGTGGTACTCCTCGCCCACTTGGTGCTCTTCCGAGCCGCGATGGTGATCGATGGAGAAGACGAGGCTCTTTTTGAGTCGCGCCGCGGCCCCCAGATAAACGGCCGACTTCCCGCAGTAACTGCCGATCTCGAGCAACGGCCCGATCTCTGCCCCCGCAAGACCCGCTTCGTACAAAGCGATCCCCTCGTCTGCCGGCATGAAGCCACGCGCGCTCTCGGCTGTGGCGCGAAGACGTTCATCCATAGCCAAGGAACTCGGTTGCGCGTCGATAGGATTCCGCAATGCTCTGGATCTTTCTGTCTTGTTCTGGGCCCTCGTCTGCATGACGCTACCCGTTTACGACCTGGGGTTGCGTAATGGTCTACGCAGTTGCGTCGTCGCGCGACGGCGATCATGCTTCTCCGCCGACGTCCTCGTGAGCATGCGCGCCGCGTGAGCGATTTCCAACCGGAGGACATCGGATGGCGGTAGTTCTCGCCTTGCTTGCGTCGATCACCTACGGGAGCGCGGACTTCCTCGGCGGGTTGTTCACGAGACGGGTCGGCGTGCTCACCGTCGTGCTCGTCTCGCAGGCGATGGGAACGCTATTGCTGGCGCTCGCGCTCCCGTTCTTCCTGGATCAGGAGTATTCCGTCGACGCAGTGGCATGGGGCGCCGCCGCGGGCATTGCGGGGGCCGCCGGGGTGACGATGCTCTTTCGTGGTCTCGCGCGCGGCCGCATGAGCGTCGTGGCACCGACGACCGGAACCATCGCGGCGGCCCTGCCGGTCGTCGTCGGGCTGCTTGCCGGTGAGCGTCCCGCGCCTCTCGCGCTCGTCGGCGTGGCCCTTGCGCTTGCGGCGGTCGCGCTGGTGTCGGCGAGCGAGCATGGATCGGAGACGGAATCCCCGAGCGGCGAGCGGCGGCCGTCGGGCCTGCCGGAGGCGCTCGGGGCGGGCACGTCGTTCGGGCTCTTCTTCGTCTTGCTGGACAACGCCGGCGACGCGGCCGGGTTGTGGCCGCTGGTCGGAGCGCGCGCCTCGTCGTTGACGATCATGACCCTTGCGGTGCTCGTGGCGCGGGCTGCGTTCAAGCCGCCGCCGGGCACTCTCGTTGGCATCGCTGTGGCGGGCGTCCTCGACGTCGCCGCGAACCTCTTCTATCTCCTGGCCACCCAGCGCGGCCTGCTCGCGCTCGTGGCGGTGCTGACCTCGATGTACCCCGCGACCACCGTGCTCCTTGCACGCATCGTGCTGAAGGAGAAGCTGACGCGCGTCCAGATGGTCGGCCTCGTCTTTGCGCTCGGCGGCGTGATCGCAATCGCGGGAGGCTGATCGCCTCTCCCGGGGAGTTCACGGTCGTCTCGGCCAAAACGCTGCCTATAGCGCCGGGACTAGGATCACCTCGTGCACGCGTCACAACCCGGGAACCGCACTTATCGCTTCAATGACGTCGACGAGGTCGTACGGCGTCTCGGAGAAGTCGGTTATCTCGCCGATTCGGCGATCGCGACGATCGTCTTGCTGGCGGACCGGCTCGACAAACCACTCCTCGTCGAGGGACCGGCCGGAGTCGGTAAGACGCAGTTGGCGAAAGCCGTCGCCGAGTGCCTGGACATGCCGCTCGTGCGTCTTCAGTGCTACGAGGGCGTCGACGAATCGAAGGCGCTGTACGAATGGAACTACAAGAAGCAGCTCCTGCGCATCCAGGCCGGCACTGAGGCAGGTTGGAACGAGCTGTCGCAGGACATTTTCAGCGAGCCGTTTCTTCTCGACCGGCCCGTCCTGCAGGCGATCCGATCAACCGAGCCCGTCGTGTTGCTCATCGACGAGGTGGACAAGCTCGATTTCGAAGCCGAAGCGCTGCTGCTCGAGGTGCTCTCGGACTGGCAGATCACCATCCCCGAGATGGGCACGGTGCGCGCGCAACGGATCCCCCTCGTGTTCCTGACGTCCAACAACGAGCGCGAGTTGACCGAGGCATTGAAGAGACGTTGCCTCTACCTGCACATCGACTATCCCGAGGTCGAGCGCGAGAAGGCGATAGTCCTACAACAGGTCCCCGAGATCGACGACATGCTTGCGGAGCAAGCCGCCCGCGTCGTCCATACGATCCGGTCGCTCGACCTCAAGAAGGCGCCGTCGATTGCAGAGACGCTGGACTGGTGCCGCACGCTGCTGCACCTCAACATCACCCACCTCGACGAGGACGCCATCACGACAACACTGCCGATCCTGCTCAAATTCGCCAGCGACATCGAGAAAGCAGCCGATCACTTGAAGGCGCGGACCCGGCCCGGAGCCTGATGCTCGACCGCTTCTTCGAGTTCACCCAGGCGCTGCGCGATCACGGAGTCCCAGTTGCGATAAGCCAGGGCGTCGACGCGCTCAACGCGCTGAGCCATGTCCCTATGGAAAAGCGCGACGCGACGCGTGAGGCCCTCGCCTGCACGCTCGTGCAGTCCCACGGTCATCGGGAAGTCTTCGACACCCTGTTCGATCTTTACTTCGGGGTCGGCGCGACCCGTTCCAGTGCAGGTCCTCTTGAGCATCCCGGTTTCGCCGGCGAAGAAGATCGCGACGCCCAGGAGATCCTCGATCAAGTCGAGGCGGCACTCCAGTCTGGCGACGGCGGCGCGTTGCGCTCTGCGGCGCAGGCGGCGGTTGGCCGATTCGGGCGGATCGAGAACTCACCTTCTGTCGAGTGGTACTCGCACTACCAGGTCATGCGCGCTATAGACCTCGACGCGCTGGTCCAAAGGCTGGAAGACCAGGACCTCGATCGCGACGGACTGGACGCCGTCCTGCACTCGGAGGAGTTGCGTGAACGGGCGAACGCCTTTCGGGCTGCTGCCCTCGCGGAGACCAGACGTCGGGTTGCAGAGCAACGGGGGCCGCGTGCGGTCGCCGACTACGCCGTCGGACCGCTCCCGGAAGACGCCGACTTCTTCGGGCTGAGCACCGACGTCGATGCCATGCGGCGAGCGGTGCGTCCTCTCGCGCGGCGGCTCGCCACGAGGGTTGCGATGAAGAGACGGCGCGCACGACGCGGCTATCTGGACATCCGTCACACGGTGCGGGCATCGTTGGGATCGGGGGGAGTCCCGTTCGAACCACGTTTCAAGCACCGGACGCCACACCGGCCGGAGTTGTTCGTTCTCTGTGACGTTTCGGGGTCCGTCGGTCGCTTCGCGCGGTTCACGCTGATGCTCACCCATGCGCTGTCGTCGCAGTTCTCGCGGGTTCGGTCGTTCGCGTTCATCGACAAGCTCGACGAGGTGACGCGTTTCTTCGAAGCCGAAGACTTCGTCGCTGCGGTCGACCGCATGAACGAGGAGGCGGACCTGGTGTGGGTTGACGGACACTCCGACTACGGCTCGAGCTTCGAACAGTTCTGGAACGAGTACGGCCGTGACCTCGGACCGAAGACGACACTCCTGATCCTCGGCGACGCACGCACCAACTACCGAACCCGGCGTAGCGAGGTCCTCGCCGCGATGCACGCCAAGGTGCACCGCGCCTACTGGCTCAATCCCGAGCCCAAGCGGGATTGGGACACCGGCGATTCGGCCGCGGCCGAGTACGCCGCACAGGTCGACGAGATGGTCGAAGTACGGAACCTGCGCCAGCTCGAAGAGTTCATCGCCCGAATCCTGTAGGAGCCGGGGGCGGGATCGCCTATGCCTCTTCGACGACCTCGTCGGACGGAGAGACCAGCGGAAGAAGACACACGGGACACTCGGGCGTGTCGTCGCCCGCGATGTGAACCGTGCGCACGCAGGTGGGACAGAAAACGGCCGCGGTCATACGGCGACCGAACAAGAAGACGAGAACACGAAAGCCCCCTCAAGAACCCAGTGGTGGCGGGGAGCTCGCAGGAAAGTGAGCCGTCGTCGCATCCCCAACCCTAAGTGGTGGGCTGGAACCTCAACCGTGCACAAAAGCATACACCCGCCAGTCCGAAAAGCCCGTTCGTCCGCGCCCGAAAAGGAGCGGCAAAATCCCCTGATCGACAACGACAGCGCAGAGTCCTGGAGGTGAGATGAAGTCCCATACGACCTACAAGACCTTCAACACCAGCGAGCGACGCGAGTTCGTTCGGATAACCGAGGACGTCCAAGGC
>JALZCA010000212.1 GCA_030863285.1 Actinomycetota bacterium
CGTGCGCGCCAGCCCCTCCCACTTCTTAGTGATGCGCGCGCGTTCCTAACCCGTGTGATCGACGATTGAGCTTCGTCTTCTGGCTCACGGACATCTGGTTGAGATCCAGCAGGTACGACACGGCGTCCCTCTCCTACGGTCGCGCCACGATTGACTACATAGCGTGAGTGGGCACCAGCAATTACAACCCTATGTCGTTGCAGGACGGTCGGCAGGGGGTTCTGACGCGGAACTTGGGTGCCCGTGCTATGCCCGCTTGACCTGCACTAACACGACTCCTTCCCCCTATCGAGTCCCCGCTTCACCCGGGCGGGTTGTTAATGCTTTCGCGCCTCGATGCCGATGCATAGGCATGCACACACAAACACCGCTTTACTCGGGCGCGGCAACGCGGGCATTGAAGAAGCTATTGATCGCCGCGGCAATTGCCACCGTCGCGCTGACCATTGTCGGCTCGCTTGGTTCTCCGGCAACGGCACACGAATACGCCGGCGACAGGAAAGCCCGCCGCCACGTGGTGAGCCGCGCGTTGAACCAACTCGGCACGAGGTACCTCTGGGGCGGCGAGTCTCCGAACAACGGCTTTGATTGCTCGGGCCTCACGAAGTGGGCGTACTCGGGGCACGGCGCGGAGCTCCCCCATCAATCGCTCATGCAGTACGAGCTCGGCAACGACCGCGGATACAAGCGGATCAGGAGCCGCAGGGATCTGAAGAGAGGCGACATCGTCGCCTTCAAGACGACGAGCGCGAAGGTCGGTCACGTCGGGCTCTACATCGGCAAGGGCAGGTTCGTCTCTGCAGTGCCGTCTTCCGGCGGAGTTGCGATCGACTCGGTAAACGACCCGTATTACTGGGGCGACCGTTGGGTCGGCGCCACGCGGGTTCGCTTCTAAGCTTCCCTCTTCCTCACGATCACACCCTCGTAGGGCCGGAGTTCGATAGACCCATCGACCGTGTCGCGCGGGGCATCGACCGTGGTCAGGCAAACCCGGCCCCACACCTCGTCGACCGTCGCGACCTCGTCGCGGATGTTCAAGATGACGAGCATCGAATCGCCTCGTTCGTAGGCCCAGACACCGCCCTCGCTCTCCAACGAGCGATAGGTGCCGGCGTGCAAAGCGGGCTCCCGCTTCCTCAAAGAGATCAGCGCGCGCGTAAGGGCGAGAACCGAGCCGGCGTCAGCGCGCTGCATCTCGACGTTGGTCGTATCCGCGTCGCCGAGCGGGAGCCACGGCGCGCCCCTCGTGAAGCCTCCGCCCTCGCCTGCGGCCCACTGCATGGGAGTCCTGCAGTGGTCTCTTCCGGGATCGTCGGGCCAGAATGCCTCACCGACGGGATCGCGGATCTCGTCGCGCGCCATCTCTCGCTGCGCCATGCCGATCTCGTCGCCGTAGAGGAGAAACGGCGAGCCCCTCAGCGTCAGAAGCATCATCAGAGCCAAGCGGACGCGGCGCTCGTCGTTGCCGCACCACCTCGTCGCGAAGCGACCACAGTCGTGGTTAGAGCCGGTCCAGGCGGGCCACGACGCCTCGGGTAGCAATTCTTCGACGCGCTCGACTATGCCTCGCATCTGCTCAACGTCGAGATCGCTGAAGATAAAAGGGAAGTTGAACGCGAGATGGAGCTCGTCGGCGCCCCCGCCGTAGAACGACACCATTCGTTCGAGCTCCAGGACCCAGGTCTCGCCGACGAGGACCGGAGGACCGTCGAAACGGTCGCTCAATCTGCGCCACCTCTTGAGCACCTCGTGCACCTCGGGCTGGTTCATGCTGTAGGTCTGCTTCTGACCGACCTGGCGGACGTTCGGAGGATCGTCTTCGCTCGCGGGGAGGTTGTCGCGCAAGGCGCGGTCTTTGATGATGGCGTGCGCGACGTCGATCCGGAATCCCGCCACGCCGCGCTCGAACCAGAAAGACAAGATGTCTTCGAACGCAGCGCGCACCTCGTCGTTCCACCAGTTCAAATCGGGTTGTGAGTCCAGGAAGTTGTGCAGGTAGTACTGCCTCGTCGTCTGGTCGAACTCCCACGCGGGGCCGCCGAACACGCTCAGCCAGTTGTTGGGCGCCGAACCATCGGGTTTCGGGTCCGCCCAGACGTACCAGTCGCGATGTCGAGCGTCGCGCGACGAGCGCGAGTCCTCGAACCACGGGTGCTCGTCGCTCGTGTGGTTGGGCACGAGGTCGAACAGGATGCGGATGTCGCGCCGGCGCGCCTGGTCGATCAGGTCCTTGGCGTCCTCGAGGGTCCCGTAGTCGGGGTGGATATCGGTGTAGTCCGCGACGTCGTAGCCCCAGTCCTTGTTCGGCGAGGGAAAGCACGGGTTGAGCCACAACGCGTCGGCGCCGAGCCACTGCAGGTAATCGAGCCGCTGCGTGATGCCGGGCAGGTCGCCGATCCCATCACCGTTCGAGTCTTGGAACGACCGGACGTAGATCTGATAGAAGACCGCGCTACGCCACCAGTCGTTGTCTACGAGATCCTCGTCTCTTAAGCGTTGTGGTGCTGTGGCGAAACGCGCTCCGGGTCGAGGCCGTAGCGCTCGATGGCCTCGGTGACGGCCTCGGGCTTGACGTCACCGCCGGCGGCGAGAGCCGCGAGCGCGGCAACCGTGATGTGCTCGGCGTCGACCTCGAAGAAGCGCCGCAGCTCCTTGCGCGCATCGGAGCGGCCGTAGCCGTCGGTGCCGAGGGGAAGGAACGATCCCGGCACCCAGCGCGCCACCTGATCGGGGACCGCTTTGACGAAATCGCTCGCGGCCACGACCGGGCCCTCGGCGGATTCCAGGCAACCGGTCACGTACGGCTGACGCGGGGCCTCCTCGGGATGGAGCCGGTTCCAGCGCTCGACGTCGATCGCGTCGGCGCGCAGCTGTTGATACGACGTCGCGCTCCATACATCGGCCGCGACCTCGTGGTGCTCCGCGAGCAGTTCCTGCGCCCTCAGCACCTGCTGGAGGATCGACCCCGAGCCGAGGAGCTGCACGCGGTGGGTTCGCTCCTCAGACGCTTTGCGGAAGGGATACAGGCCCTTGAGGATGCCTTCGTCGACTCCGTCCGGCTTTTGTGGCTGCGGGTAGGGCTCGTTGTACAGGGTGAGGTAGTAGGTGATGTCCTCACCCTCCTCCATCATGCGACGCAATCCGTCCTTGACGATTGCCGCGATCTCGTACGCGTACGCGGGGTCGTACGAGATGACCGATGGAAAGGCCGACGCCATCAACAGCGAGTGGCCATCTTCGTGCTGGAGCCCCTCGCCGTTCAAAGTCGTGCGCCCGGCCGTCGCTCCGAGCAAGAAGCCGCGCCCCCGCTGGTCGCCAAGCGACCAGATGAAGTCGCCGATCCTTTGGAAGCCGAACATCGAATAAAAGATGAAGAACGGGATCATCGGCTCGCTGTGCGTCGCGTACGACGTCCCCGCCGCGGTGAACGAGCCCATCGAGCCGGCCTCGGTTATGCCTTCCTCGAGGATCTGTCCCTGTTGCGACTCGCGGTAGGCAAGCAGGTGCTCCGCGTCGACCGGCTCGTAGAGCTGACCGTGCGCCGCGTAGATCTTGAACTCCGGGAACAGCGACTCCATGCCGAACGTGCGCGCTTCGTCCGGGATGATCGGCACGACCCGTTCGCCGATCTTCTTGTCGCGCAGGAGCTGACGCAGCAGGCGCACGAACGCCATGGTCGTTGCGACGGGTTGCTTGCTGCCCTTGGCGAACTCGTCGTAAGTGCTCTCCTTCACCGGGGGCAGCGGCTTGGGCGTGAACTTGCGCTGCGGTAGGAACCCGCCGAGCTGACGCCGGCGCTCGAGCATGTACTGGACCTCGTCCGATTCCTTGCCGGGGTGGTAGTACGGAGCCGTCCCCTCCTGGATGTCCTTGTCGTCGATCGGCAGCTCGAGGCGGTCGCGGAAGCGCTCGAGCTCCTCCTCGGAGAGCTTCTTCGCTTGGTGGGTGACGTTGCGGCCCTCGATCGCGCCGCCGAGCGTCCAGCCCTTTACGGTCTTGGCGAGGATCACGGTCGGCGCGTCCTTGAGCTCGAGCGCCGACGCGTACGCGGCGTGCAGCTTGCGGTAGTCGTGACCGCCGCGCCGAAGCTTCTTGATGTCCTCGTCGGAGAGGTCCGCCACGAGCTTTCGCAGGCGGGGGTCGCCGAAGAAATCGTTGCGGATGTACTCGCCGGATTCGACGACGTACTTCTGAAAGGTCCCGTCGAGCGTCGTGTTCATCTTGTTCACGAGCACGCCGTCGTGGTCGCGCGCGAGAAGCGGATCCCACTCGCGGCCCCAGATCACTTTGATGACGTGCCATCCCGCGCCGCGGAAGATCTGCTCGAGCTCCTGGATGATCTTGCCGTTGCCGCGCACCGGTCCGTCGAGGCGTTGGAGGTTGCAGTTCACCACGAACGTGAGGTTGTCGAGTCCCTCGCGTGCCGCGATGGACAGTGCGGCCATCGACTCGGGCTCGTCCATCTCGCCGTCTCCGACGAACGCCCATACGTGTTGGTGCGACGTGTCTTTGATCCCTCGGTGCATCAGGTAGCGGTTGAAGCGAGCCTGGTAGATCGCGAGCAGGGGCGACAAGCCCATCGACACGGTGGGGAACTCCCAGAACTCGGGCATGAGACGCGGGTGCGGATACGAAGAAAGCCCGCCGCCGAACGCCTCGCGACGGAATTTCTCGAGGTCCTCCTCTTGCAGGCGCCCCTCCAGGAACGCGCGCGCGTAGATCCCGGGGGCCGCGTGGCCCTGGATGTAGACCTGGTCACCGCCGCCCCGCGCCTCCTTGCCCTTGAAGAAGTGGTTGAAGCCGACCTCGTAGAGCGCGGCGGCGGACGCGTAGGTGGAAAGGTGGCCCCCGATGCCGTCTTCTTTCTTGTTGGCGCGCGAGACCATCACCGCGGCGTTCCAGCGGATCATCCTGCGGATGCGCTTTTCGATCTCCTCGTCGCCCGGGAAATAGGGCTGTCGTTCCGGCGAGATCGTGTTGATGTAGTCGGTCGAGACCATCGCCGGAAGGCCGATCTGACGCGAGCGAGCGTGCAGCATGACCTGGTGGAGCAGGTAGCGAGCCCGCGCCGGCGAGAAATCGATGACCTGATCGAGCGACTCCAGCCACTCCTGCGTCTCGTCGGGGTCGATGTCGGGGAGCTGGTTCTTGAAGGCGTCGTACATCGGGCACCTCGTTCGCGAACGACCGGTTTAGGACCTCCAGCGTAAACGTTGCCCGTGGTCATGAGTGTGCGCGAAAGGAGGCATTCTTAGAGGAGATGGGCGGGAGTCGGAGAACCTCCCGTAAATACGTCCAAATCGGACAATCGGGCGTTACAGACTATGGGGGCTGCGCACCGCTCCCGGGAGGAAGACCTTATGAGCAAACCAACCAGGAAAGTCCTCGGGACGTTGCTGGGCGCGTGCCTTCTGGCCGCGGCCGTCATCTTGCCCGCGGCTCCCGCGGGGGCCGGTCGCAGCCGCGACACCGGCGAACGTGGGGTCTCGATCGCACCCAAGGCGATCACCGAGGGGGGCCGGGGCTTCGACTACCGGAGCCTGAAGCCCAAGCTGTCCAAGGT
>JALZCA010000001.1 GCA_030863285.1 Actinomycetota bacterium
CGGGAGTGTCCTCGAGCTCGCCGGCCTCGATCTTGTCGAAGATGTCCTTCTGGTTCGTGTTGATCGCGAACTCGAAACGATCGGGGTTGTTCTCCCTGACCTCCGGGCTGTCCGTCTCCGGGTCGTAGTTCGGGTTGCGAACCAGGTTGAGGTGACTGGTGGGATCGAATCCCTCCGGCCTGGTCTGCTCGATCGTCTGACAGCTCGTGATGTCCATCTGGTCGAGGCCCTCGATCATGTAGGGGCCCGAGCTGACCTGGTAAGGCCCGTAGGCACCGGCCTTGTCGTCGTTGAAGCAGTCGGCGACCTCGTGCGGGATAGGCGCGGCAGCGGGCATCGCGAGCCGGTAGAGGATGTCCGGCGTCTCCTCGGTCAGCGTGATCTCGAGGGTCTTGTCGTCGAGGCACTTGACGCCCTCGGGGATCTCGACCTCACCCTTGTACGGCTTCGGTCCCTCCATGCCGACGATCGTGTCGTCGTAGTACGAGCCGTACTGCGCGATCACTTCCTCGACGTCGATGCGGCCGAGTGCGTACGCGAAGTCATCACAGACGATCTCGCGATCGACCGGCGGCGCCCACGTGATGCCGTCCTTGATGTTGAACGTGTAAGTGAGGCCGTTGTTAGTCGGCTCGGGGACCTCTTCCGCGAGGTCGGGAACGAGCTCGTTGCCTTCGGCTCCCCTGATGTGCCGGTAGGTGATGAGGTTGCGGTGCAGGAGCATCCCGTGAACGGCAAACGACCAACTGAGGTACTCCCCAGAGGGATCGAGTCCACCGGTGAGCTCGAAGGCAACCATCTCGGTACGCCAGGTACCACCCTTCTCGGGTTCGCCCAGGTCGTAACCGGTGCCCCCGGTCGTGTCCTCTCCGCCGCCTCCTCCGCCGCCGCCGCCGTCGTCACCACAAGCGGCTGCCACGAGAGAAAGCACCATGATCAGGGAGATGACCCCCAACCGTCTCTTGTTCTTCAAACACTGCTCCTTCCAATAGTTCAATCTGCGAATGACGAGCGCGATTTGTGTCTTGGCCGCTTCCTCCTTGACTAGATCGTTAGGCCGCTTAGCGAGCCTGCTTGGGATCGAGTGCGTCGCGCAAGCCATCGCCGAGCAGGTTGAAGGCGAGAACCGTCAAGAGGAGGGCAACACCCGGAGAGACCAAGAGCCACCAGGCGGATTCGAAGACTCCCGCCGCGTCGGACAACATGCTTCCCCACGAAGGGATCTCATCCGGCACTCCCACACCGAGGAACGAGAGCGAGGCTTCGAAAATAATATTGTTCGGGATGATCAGCGTCGCGTAGACGATGATCGGAGCAACGAGGTTCGGGAGGATCTCTTTGAACATGATCCTTCGGTTGCTCGCGCCCATCGCGCGACCGGCCTCGATGAACTCCTTCTCGCGGATGGAGAGCGTGTTCCCGCGCACGATGCGCGCGATGTAGGGCCACGAGAACAACGCAACGATCATGATCACGAGGTTGCGGCCCGGTTCGACGAACCCCCCAAGACACCCTTGCTTGGTCGAACCACACACGGCCGCGAGACCGACGGCGAAAAACAGCAGCGGGATCGACAACACGAGATCGATGACCCGCGAAATGAACGTGTCAAGGGCTCCACCAAAGTAGCCGGCGATGATCCCAAGGACTACGCCGACCAGTACGGAGAGAATCGTCGCGCCGACGGCAATCCCCAGCGAAGTGCGGGTTCCATGGATGACGCGCGCAAGGACGTCGCGCCCGTTGTGGTCGGCGCCCAGCAAGAACTCATCGTTGGGTCCGCGCGGGTTGCCGAAAGCGTTCGTTTGTTCGAGCTGCAGCGAGATGTCGTTCGGGTCGTGAAGGAAGGTATCCGTGATAAAGCCTGCGAACAGCGCTATGAGAACCAGAAGGATCACAAAACCAAGACCGGCCATCGCGAGACGATCCTGGCGAAACCGGGACCAAAAGATCTGACCGGGGCTTCTACCCTCAACTTTGGTTTCCCCGGCGGCGGCGCCTGGGGCGGCAATCCCCTCGGCGACCTCACTCGGAACTTGGCTCAACCATCTCCCCCTACTACAAGTGTCGTTGGGCAACCCTAATGCAGGCTTGGCCCCCTGGCAACACCATTCCGATTACGCCGCGCGGCGGACACTACTGGAGTTGGCGGATCCGGTACAGGCCCAGGCCTCCGGTCGACTCGGACAGCAGGGGAACGGCCTCGTAGTCGTCCGCGCTGCGGGAGAAGATGAGGGGGTCGAGACCCCGCCGTTTCGCCGCCAGGCGCATCTGCTTCTTCCACAGCTGAACCTGCGGCTTGCGCAGGGAAACCAGTCGCGCGAAGGGTGTGCGGACGTCGGGCACGGCCCCGCGACGCCCGGGCTCGGTCCGCGCTACGACCTCACCCTTCTTGGTCGCTTGGCCCCTCGCGGTGTCGATGGAGCCCACACCCGTCCACCTCTCGGCGGCCGAGGTCGGAGACCCGAACATGATCGCCAGCGCTCCCTCGCTGCTCGTGAGCCGCGCCCCGACGCCGAGGCCTAGCAGCGCCGCCATCAGGGCCGCAGCGACGTAGGGCGTCGCGCCGCGTGAGTGAAGTGCGGCGGAGCCTCCATCGGAAAGCTCGAGCAAGGCCGTGACCCGACGGCGAACCCTCGCCCCGGGTCCCAGGAAGGCGAGCGCGGCCCGCCGGCGCGAGCCTCTTTGCCTCATGAGCTCGCACATCTTGACGAGGCCGGACGCGACGGCCAGGGGGTCGTTCGTGAGCTTCGCAGCCTCACGATCCGCTTCGAGCTCGCGGTTCTTGGCGAGTTTGCGGTAGGCGAGATGTGCGATGGGATTCCACGCGACGAGGTCCCGTAAGAACCCGGCGGTCGCCACGAGTTGCACGTCGCGCGACTTGATGTGACTCAGCTCATGTGCGACGACCGCTTCGAGCTCTGCCGGCTCGAGTCCGTCCAAGAGGGCGGGCCCCAAAAGAATCTTCGGGCGTCGACCTCCCGTCGCGAACGCGCCCGCGGCGTCTGCCGGGAGCAACAGGACCTCAGGGACGGCTTTGAGATTGGCGCGCACCGCGAGCCGCTCGGCGATCGCGATGACCTCGGATCCCCGGGGGGGAGCACTCGAGCGAGTGACCAATCTACGGAGGGCGATCTGTCCCGCGAGGCGCCGCAGCAACATGAACGAGCTGAAGATCATCCCGAACAACACCACCCACGGTCCCGCTCGCCCTGCGACCGCGTAGGGCGTGAAGCCCTTGCCCTGGTCGTTGGCGACGAGAAGAAGATGCAATAGGTCGGACTCTTGCGCCAGCGCTTGACCGGCCGGCTGGAGCACCGCTATCTCAGGCAACACTGCCTGCTGGTAGACCAACGCAGCCACGAGCGGAAGAACGAGAGGGAGCGCGAGCAGCAACCCCGAAGCAAACCCCCCGGGTCGTCCGATCAAGCGGCGCAGGACCGCGACCGCCAGCAGCGTGGCCAGCGAGACGGCGAGGATGACCACCCAAGCCGAATCCGTCTCCAGGGCCAAGATCGTCGGCCCCGACGGGTTCACCCCTGGTCCCTCCGTCGCTGTTCGATCGCGTCTTTCAGCGCCTCGACGACCTTCTCGTCTTCCTCCTCCACGCGATCGAGGAAGTAAGCAACTGCCGGATCGCGGAACTGGGTGACGAGCCAGTCAACGACGGACTTCACCGTCGAGTCCGCGTATTGCTCTCGGGTGAGAAGGGGCGTGAAGCGATGCGCGCGCTGATCCTCGACCCGGCGAAGGAGGCCCTTGTCCGCGAGACGACTCATCGTCGTCATGACCGTCGTATAGGCGACGGAACGAGACTCGTTGAGGGCTTCGTGCACGTCGCGCACGGTCACCTCGCCGCGATCCCAGGTGACTTCCATGACCTCGGCCTCGAGGGGGCCGAGGACCTCGGCGAGGGTGTGCCTGCGTCTCGGAGTCAAAGGGTTGCTCCTGCTCGAAAGGTTCTTGGGTGGCGAGAATCGTACTCCCGGAGGTTCGCTAGGCCAACCCCACCTTCCGGGGGCAAGCTGAGTGGCGTGGCCCGCGCCACTGACGATCCCCTGGGCCTCCGAAAAATCCGTAGAAATGCGTATTCAAGAGAGGGTCGACGCGCCCGATGATCAGGCACAGGGCCGAAAATCGGCCCCCTCGCTGGGGGAGGACCACATGCCGGACGTCCGAGTAGTCAAGGAAACGGCGTGCAGCTGGGCGGTAAGCCTGGATGGGATGGTCGTCGCCCATTACGCGATCGCGACCGAAGCTCTTGCTTACGCTTCGATGCTCGACTGCGACCCGAGAGAAAGAGACCTCGCCAGGGCCGTGTAGGCATCTTCGAGCTCTCCCAAACACAAAAAAAGAGGGGCGCCTATGGCGCCCCTCTTTACGCGTGCAGAAACCCGCTACTCGACGGTCATCTGACCCACCATACCT
>JALZCA010000014.1 GCA_030863285.1 Actinomycetota bacterium
TGGCGGTGCCGGTGGCCCCCGCAACCGCGAAGGGGTGGTCGCGCCGCCATGCAAGCGGGATCGTCGTGCACAGTGCGATCGCGAGCGCCCAGGTCAAGTCGACGTCACAGGCGCACTCCTCGACGCGCAAGTAGTACACGACGTAGAACACCTCGATCCCCGCGATCAACAGCGCGAGAGCCACGTCTGCGACGCGCGGGTGTGCCGTCACGGCCGTCTTGATCCTCGAGGCGAGCTCGTTCATGACGTCACAGTAGCGACGACCTGCGGCGACCGCCTCCTCCTCGAGGATGAGATGACTCGTCCTGCCGGATGGTCTCGAAGTTCGCTCCTGCGGCCGACGAATCGGCTGCTTCCAATCCCTAGCGTGATCACCGTCGTAGCGGATCACAGAGAGGAGCGACGAGATGGCTGTTGCAGCAAGCAGGGCGCAGGTGGCGGGGATCTACAGGAGCGGGACGGATCGTCCGCAAGCATCTCGTCGAGACCACGCGATAACGATGCTGCTGGCAACCTGGATGATGTTCGGAGTCTTCCTGGATGGGTGGGCGCACAACAACGTCATCGAGGACATCGAAAGCTTCTTCACGCCGTGGCACGGAGTCTTCTTCTCCGGGTTCGCGGCGACGGCCGTCTGGATGGGCTTCGTCGTGATGAGGCGCCAGAAGGCCCGCGCCGGCATTGACTTGTCCTTGATCCCGGTCGGCTACGGGACCGGCGTCGTCGGGTTGATGTTGTTCGCGGCCGGAGGCGTCGGCGACATGATCTGGCACACGATCTTCGGCATCGAGGAAGGTACCGAGGCCTTGCTGAGCCCCACGCATCTCTTGCTGTTCGTGGGGGCCGCGCTGATCCTGACGAGCCCGCTTCGCGCCACGTGGCACGCCCAGAGCCCGGCCGAACCTACGCTGCGAGAGTTCGCCCCGGTGCTCGCGTCGATCGTGTTGACCACCGCGGGGGTCGCGTTCTTCTTCATGTACCTCGTTCCGTTCACGCAATGGTTCCCGACCGCCGGTTTCGACACCTGGGCCTCGGCCCGACACTTCGACGTCGTCGAGATGGGTTTCGAGCTCGGGATAGCCAGTCATCTGTGGACGTCGCTGCTGCTGGTCGCCCCGCTTCTTGTTGCGAATCGGCGCTGGAGGCTCCCGTTCGGCTCCGCCACGATCCTGTTCTCGACCGTTGCGGTGGGGCTTAGCGCCGTCGAGGCTTTCGACGGAGGCGAGAAGGTCGTCGCCGCGCTCGTCGGAGGCCTCGCCGCCGACGTCATCCTGCGGGTGCTTCGGCCGCGCGGCTCGGTGTGGAGGTTCCGAGCGACCGCGGGGCTGCTGACGCTGCCGCTGTGGATCGCCGAGTTCGCCGTCATCGAGCTCGTGTGGGATCTCGGCTGGGTCGTCGAGTTCTGGGCGGGCACCGCGTGTCTCGCCTCACTCGTTTGCTTCGCACTCGCCTGCGTCATGACGACGGCCCCCGTTCCCTCGCCGCAAAAAGACGTTGAAGGGCAGCATCTAGCCGGAATATCTGCCGGCCGGGCCTCGCTATAACGCGACGGTCCCCTAGACGAGATAGGAGATGTCTTTCGTGAACATGCACTGGGCGACGAAGTTGAGGTCGCAGGCGACGCTTGCGCTCGCTCTTGCACTAGTCGCGGTTTTGGCCAACAGCGCCGTGGGGCGCACCGGGGTGATCGACCGGGTGAGCCTGAAGCCCGGCGGACGCCAGGCGAACCGGCCGAGCGGTTTCGGGGTCGTGTCTAACGACGGTCGTTTCGTGGCGTACTTGTCGGACGCCGGCCGTCTGGTGCCGGGTGACACGAACGGCTTCACCGACGTCTTCGTCGTCAACCGCAGGACGGGGTCGACCGAGAGGGTGAACGTCTCTTCAACGGGAGAGCAGATGCCCGGCCCCTGGGGAGAGGAGAACACCTACGTCGACATCTCCGGTGACGGCCGCATCATCGCCTTTGCCACGTCGTCGCCGGGGCTCGTTCCAAACGACACCGAGAACTACAACGACGTCTTCGTCCACAATCGCAAGACCGGCAGGACGATGCGGGTCAGCGTCAACTCGCGCGGGGAGCAGGGGAACTCCCACAGCTTCGAGCCGACGCTCTCGGCGAACGGCCGCTACGTCGGCTTCCAGTCCGTTGCATCGAACCTCTCCCACGTGCGGCTCCCCGACGATTCGAAGTCGACCGTTCGCAGCTACGTCCACGACCGAAAGACGAAAACGACGTCGCTGGTCGGGCTGTCTTCCGATGGCGAGGTCGCCAACGACCACACGGCGGCACTGGATCTGTCGTCCGATGGCCGCTTCGCGGTTTTCGACTCGAGCGCCTCGAACCTGGTTCCCGACGATCGCGATCCGGGAAGCGACGTGTTCGTGCGCGACCTCTTCTTGGGCACTACTAGTTACGTGAGCAAGTCGTCGCGCGAGCACCCAGGCAACGACGGCAGCTTCGAGCCCTCCATATCGGGCAATGGTCGATACGTCGCCTTCTCGTCGGCCGCATCGAACCTCGTTCGCGGCGACGACAACGGAGCAGACGACGTCTTCGTACGCGACCGCGCCCGGGGGTCCACAGTGCGCGTGAGCGTAGGAACCGATGGGCAGGAGGCCGACGGGTTGAGCTTTGGCCCGGCGATCGCCGCTCGAGCGACGGTCGTGACGTTCGTGTCGCGCGCGACGAACCTCGCCCGTGGCTACTCACCTGCGGATGACGTGTACGCCCACAACTTCAAGACCGGGAGAACGCGCCTGGTGTCGACATCGCTGCGCGGAGAAGAGGCCAACGACCACAGCCTTCGCCCCCGCCCGTCGGCTGATGGTCGTCTGGTCGCCTTTACTTCCCGAGCCTCGGATCTCACAGTGCGCGACACGAACGGCGTGGGGGATCAATTCGTGTGGCGCCGTCGGTGAGGCCGGATCAGAACTCCCCGCGCTTGCGCAACCGGCGCGGGCGGCCGTCGGGATCGACGAGGTAGCGGTAGGCGGGCTCGGCCCAGACGCGGTGCCCCCGAGGCACGTCGGGAGGTTCGTGGCGGACGACCCGCGACGGTCTCGGCCCCTGCTTGCCGCTTTTCTTCCACTCCTCGAGGCGGTCCGCTGCGGCCGACCACGCGTCGTACGCGCTGCGAGGGTCGAGCAGGTCGAAGTCGTCGGCGCTAACGCCGAGGTGTTCGCGCCACAAAGTGAGCCGCAGGTCGCGCGCGTAGCGGCGCGCTTCGTCTCCCAGGCCGGCGGGGTCGCGCGGCTCCCGCCCGTCGCGGGTGTCGTCGAGCACCGCGCACGAAAGCTCGGAGTCGTGCGTCCACGAACGGCGATTGAGGTTGTCGGATCCGATCATTGCCCAGACGTCGTCCATGACGCACGCCTTCGCGTGGATGTAGATCGGTCGCCCGGCATCGTTCTCGACTCCGTAGAGGGCGACGCGCTCGCCGCCTGCCTTGCGCACCACGTCCCACGCCTTCTTCTGTCCGAGTCGCTCGGGCGTCTCCGACACGACGCCCTCTTGCTCGGGCATCAGCGGGAGAAGTGCGATGAGGTGAAGGGTCGGCTGCTCCTTCAGCGCTTCTCCGAGTGAGGCCGCGACCTCCTCGGACCAGAAGTACTGGTCTTCGACGTAGATCAGCCGGCGCGCCCTCTTCAACGCCTTCAGGTAAGCGCGCGCGATGCTGCGCTCTCCCTCGCGCGCGAACGGGTAGCGCTGGCGCGTTTTTTTCGGATAGGTGCGCAGGACCTGCACCGCGTGCGGGCCCGCGGGATCGGGATCCTCGGGCATGTCGGGCAGGGGATCGGGATGGCGCGGCTGGCCCGCTCGCCGAGCCATTGCGATCCGCCAGGGGTTCTGGTGGTCGAGCGGAGTGGGGTCGTCCCACCGCTCCCGGAAGGTATGGGCGAGATCGCCGATCGCCGGACCCTTCAGCTCGAGCTGGATGTCGTGCCACGCGGGCGTGGGACCGTACGTCTCGTTCATGTCCCACGCCTGTGGGTCGCCCTCGTGGCGCTCGTCGTCGCGCCGGCTGTGACACAGATCGATGCCGCCGACGAACGCGATGTCTTGGTTCTCGTCGCCGGGATGCCGGATCAAGAAGAGCTTCTGGTGGTGCGAGCCGCCCTGGCGCACGCGCTCGTCGAGCAAGACCTCGCCTCCGGAGCGGTTGATCGTCTTGGCGAAGTGGAGGCTTTCCTGTTCGGAGAACTTCGTCTGGTCGGGGTGCGAGCGCCAGACGAGGCCGCGCACCTCGACCCCGCGCCGAGCCGCGTCGGCGAGGACCTTGACGATCTCGGTGCCGGGGCCGTCGAGTCGCTCGTCCGCGTCGCCGCGCCAGTCGGTGAAATGGATCCAGTCGCCTTCACCCAACTCGAGGATGACCTCGAGTAGGCGTGCGAAGTAAGTGGCGCCGTGGATGCGCGGGATCGCGAGGTTGCCCTCGGTATAGGCGCGCCCGTCGGCGCGCCGGCGGTCAATGTCGGAGTCGGGGTTCCCTCGCTCGTGCGGGGCGAGGAACCAGTCCTCGCGTCGATCCTTGGCAGCCATGAGGGACCGACCCTAGCGCCACGAGTGGCGGGACCCCCGGCGAGAACCGGGCGCCGCTCCCATGGGGGCAAGGAAACGGCGCCCGGGGCCTTTGATCCGGCCGGCGTGACAACAAAGGAGCGAGGATCTCCCTATTGCGTGAGCTCGAGCGTCCCCGTCATGTCCGGGTGATACTTGCAGATGAAGTCGTACGTCCCGGGGGCCGCGTCGCCAACCTCGATCGTCGTGGACGACATCGCGTCGACGTCCCCGTCGATCCCGGCCTCCGATGCGGTGAGGCTGTGTTTGGTGTCGTCGCCGTTGGTGAGCTCGATCGTGCCCCCCGTCGAGACGGACACGTCGGCGGGCCGAAACGCGAAGTTCACCGTCTCGACCTGAACGGACGCGCTGCCGCCCCCTCCACCATCCTCGGCCCCTCCGCCTCCGTTGCCCCCCGATGCCGTGTTGTCCTCGGTTGCCGCGTCGCCGGCCCCCGTTTCGGTGGCCGTGTCCGACCCTCCGTCGTCTCCGCCACAGGCGACGGCGCCCGTCAGCGCGAGGCAGAGAGCGACGAAGATGAGTCTCTTTCTCATCCCTTCTCCTTTCACTCGACTCTCACGATTCCGGTCATGTCTGGATGGACGCTGCAGCGATAGCGATAGGTGCCGGCCGTCGCAAACGTGAAGGAAAAGGCATCGCCGGGATCGAGCGTCCCCGAGTCGAAAGACCCATCGGTCGCGCTGACCGTGTGGGGAGCGGGATCGTCGTTGCGCCACTCGACCTCGCTGCCCACCGGCACCTCGAGCGCTGCGGGTTCGAAAGCGAAATCGGCTATGGCGACGGAAGCGTCGCCTCGTTCTCGGGCTCCGGCCGAGGATCGTTCATCGGGCACGAGCGGAGCGTCGTCGCGGACCTCGAGCGGTCCCTCCATGCCGAGGTCGTCGTGGCCGTCGACCAGGCACTCGATCTTGTGGACTCCGGGCGCGAGGTCGAGCGTTAGCCGCGCGCTCTCGCCGGGCTCGAGCAGCTCGCCCTCGGCTTTGAAGAGGTCGCCGGAGCCCGACCCGCTGCTCTCGCCTTCGAGCTCGATCTCGAACCCGTGCGCCATCGTTCCCCGGTTGTGGACGACGAACGTGACCGGGCCGGGACGAAGAGCCCGCGCCTCGGGAACGATCGCCCATTCGCCGAGCGTGATCTCGAACCCCCCGCGGCGCGGATCGACGAGCCGCGGGCGGGCGTCGGCCGAGGCACGATCGTCCGCGCGCTCCTCGGACGAGGGCGGGACCGCCGCCCCCTCGCTTCCCGCTGCCTCGAGGTTGGTTCCGGGCGAACGACGCGGCTCGTCCGAGCACGCGACGAGCAGCAGCAAAGCGCATGCAGCAACGACCGCCTTGATCGATGTCCTCCCTCGCGTAGTGATCTTGCTGCTCTAACGAGGAAGGCCCAAGAGCGTTACGGGTAAGCCAAGCGCGTTCTCGTCGCCCTCTCGGTGAGACCGTCGCTTAGCCTGCTCCCATGAGCAAACGTGACCATGCGCAACGCGCGCGCCTCGGACTTACCGTCGGTCTCGAGGGCGCGTCGCTGGCGCAGCAACTCGACCTTTCGGCGGTTGCGGTCGACGCCGGGTACACCGATCTCTGGACGGCCGAGGTGGGTGGGGCCGACGCATTCTCTCCGCTCGCCGCGCTCGCGGCCTCGCATGTAACTCCGCGCCTCGGCACTGCGATCGTCCCGGTTTTCACGCGCTCCGCCGCCCTGATCGCGATGTCCGCGGCGACGCTGCAGAACCTGTCGGGCGGTCGCTTCGTCCTCGGGATCGGGACGTCGTCGCACATCATCGTGAACAACTGGATGGGAGGGTCCTTCACGAAGCCGCTCACGCGTCTGCGGGAAACGATCGAGGTACTGCGCGCAGCACTGTCCGGGGAGAAGGTGACCTATGAAGGCGAGACGTTTCGCCTGAGGGACTTCCGCCTGCAGATCGATCCCGTGCAAGAGGTGCCGATCTACATCTCTGCCCTCGGCCCCCGAGCCTGCCGGCTTGGAGGCGAGCTCGCGGACGGAGTCATCTTCTTCCTCAAGTCGCCCGATGGGGTGCGCGACGGTCTCGAGCTGGTCGCGGAGGGAGCCCGTGCCGCGGGGCGTGATCCCCACGACATCGACTGCGTCGCGCGCGTTCCCGTGGCGATGGACGAGGACCCCGAGACACTTGCCTACGTCCTTCGCCGCACCGTTACGGGTTACGCGATGGTCGACGTCTACAACAAGTCGCTCGCGCAACAGGGGTTCGCGGATGAAGCGGCCGCGATCGTCGGGGCCTGGAAGGCGGGGGAGCGGGACAAGGCCGCCGCGTCGGTCAGCGACGAGATGATCTCGCAATTGAACGTCGTCGGGGACGCGGATGCCTGCCGAGCCGGCGTTGAGCGATTCCGTTCCGCGGGGGTGAAGACGCCGGTGCTGTTCCCGATCTCGGTCGCGCCCGACGCGCAGGAGCGCGGCGAGCGTGTCGAGCGCGCCATTCGCACGCTTGCTCGCTGACGCCCGAAAGGCCGGCGGATCCGAGCACCGCTCGGCTGCGCATCCTCTCGTCAGGCGTCGCGAAAGACGCGCGGCCGCCTCGCTTTCTCTTCTCGCACCACGCGGGCGGTCTCCTCGAGCGTGATGCCGCGTCGCTCGGGGTCCATAGCCTGGCGCCGCTCCCAGATCCACAGGAAGAGGTCGCCGTCGGGAGTCCCCGCGTCGGCCCCCTGGACGCCCTCTTTCTTGATCGCGTCGATCGTCGGCAGGTAGACGCGGTCGTACCAGTCGCCGGCGACCTCTTCGGGCGGCAAGACGATCCCGCGCTCTTGCATGAGGTGATAGCCGTGCACCTTCACGAGCTCGAGCAGGCGGATGTAGCCGGTCGGCCGGCTGAACTCGATTGCGGCCTCAGGACGGGCCCGGTCGAGCCCGCTGTCCTCCATGAAGATGCGCTGCTGTTCGAGGAAGATCAACCTGCCCATGTCGACGTCGGGCGAGATGGGGAAGCGACTCTGCAGCGCGATGACCTCGGCGTCGATCATCTCGACGCCGCTCCGCTTGGCGATCGCGACCCGGTGGTGCCCGTCGATTACGAAGTACGCGTCGTCGACCCTGTACACCGCGATCGGCGGGAACTCGCCCTCGGGAAACGCTTGTTCGACTGCCCGCCAGCGCTCGCGCATCTCGACTCGCCGAGGAAGGAACGACTCGTCGAAGTCCTCCGAGCGGCCCGCGGTTCCGACGATCTGCGCAACCCGGATCGCGATCACGCCCTCGTAATGCTGTTCGAACAGCCGCAGACGGTCGCGCACCTCGTCGAGCGCGAGCAACCCTGCCGGTTGGTCGTTCTTGCGCACGAGCCGGCCGAGCCGGCGGTAGGTCTCCTTACGTCGCGCTTTGTCGAAGGTGGTGGAGAACCGCAGGTCCATCGCTCATCACTTTACGGAGCCTGCGAGCACTCCTTCGACGAAGTAACGCTGGAAGGCGAAAAAGACCATGAGAGGAACGATCATCGTGAGGAACGCGCCGGGAGCGATGATGTCGAGATTCGCCCCGAACTGCCGCGTCTGCGACTGGATGAAGACCGTGAGCGGAGCGGCATCGCCGGGCGCGAACGTCAGCGCCACGAGCAGGTCGTTCCAGGTCCAGAGGAACTGAAAGATCAACAGGGAAGCAATTGCCGGCATGCCGAGCGGAAGCATGATCTTGCGAAAGATCTGCAGCTCGGACGCGCCGTCGATGCGAGCGGCCTCCAGCAGGTCCTTGGGGATCCCTATGAAGAAGTTGCGTAACAAGAAGATCGCGAACGGCAGCCCGAACGCTACGTGGAAGATGATCGCGGCCCACACGGTCCCAAATAGGTTCATCGAGTTGAAGATGCGAGCGGCCGGGATGAGAGCCATCTGCAGCGGCACCACTAACAGGGCGATCACGACGAGGAACAGTGGCTCGCGACCCTTGAAGTCGACCCACGAGAAGGCGTACGCCGCCAACGCGGCGATCAGGACAACGAGCAACGATGCGGGAACCGAGATCTTGACGGTGTTCCAGAACGCTCCGATGAGCGACTCGTCGGCCAGGATCTCTTTGTAGGGCTCGAGCGTCAGCTGTCGGGGTTCCGTCAAGGCGGTCCACCATCCGGACTCGGCGTTGTCGGACGCCTGGCGAAAGCTCGTGAAGAGCAATCCGATCGTGGGCGTGAGCCAGAACAGCCCGATCGCGACGAGAAAGACGTGTAGGGGGCCCTTCGACAGCGCTCGTGTGATTCGCTGCGAACGCGTCCGGGGTTCGAGCCCTGCGATGTCTTCGCTGTGAGCGACCACTAGTTGCCCTCCCTCCGGAAGCGCTTGAGGTTGAAGAACATGATCGGGAGCACGAGCAGGAACAGCAGGACGGCGACGGCTGCGCCGACCCCGAACTGGCGCGCCGCGAACGACGACTTCCACATCTCGAGCGCGATCACGTTTGCCTCGTCTTGGACGGCGATGGGCGCGAGGACGTAGACGATGTCGAAGATCTTCAGGACGTTAATCGTCAGCGTGACGAAAACCACGATGAGAACCGGCCGCAGTAATGGGAACGTGATGTGGCGGAAGACCTGCCCCTCGGTCGCGCCGTCGACCCGGGCTGCTTCGAGCAGGTCCCGCGGCAACGCCGACAGACCGGACCCGATTACGACGATCGCGAAGCCGAGCTGCATCCAGATGAAGGCAAAGATGATCGCAAGCGTCACGAGGTGCGGATAACCGAGCGGCGTCATCTCCTTCGAGCCGAGCCAGTCGACTCCCGTGAAGCCGCGGTCGAAGTTTGCCGTCGTGAGGCTCGCCTTGAACTGGCCCTCGCCCACGTCTTCGAACATAGCGATGCCGTTGTCGTCCGTCGTCGCGGTCGCCACCTGTTCGCCGTTGTCGTCGAGCAGCGCAACACTCGCGTCCGCAAGGGCAAGCTCCTTCGGATCGACCTCGCCGGTCTTACCCCCCGTCGGCGAGAAGTCCCGCCACACGAGCACCGCGGCGTTGCCCTCACCCACATCGGGGGAGGTCGTCGCCTCCTGAGCGCCGGTGGGCTCGGGGATACCGACGACGCCGATCTGGGCAACCTCTCCGGCGGAGAAGGTCTCTCTCGTCGTTATCGCGCCGCCCTCGTCCTTAACGAGGGGTGCCTCGGGTGGGATCGTCGCGTCCGGGTAGTGCCCGGGAGGATTGACCGCGTCGGCGGCCCTGCCTACTGCCGCGTTCGCAAGCCCGATGGCGGGATCGGGGTCGTACACGCCGCGCCAGATGACGCCGACGGCGAGCGCGGAGATCGCCATCGGCATGAACAAGATCGTCTTGATCGCGCCGGAGTAGCTGACGCGCTCGGTGAGCACCGCGACGATGAGGCCGAGCCCGGTGATGAGAACCGGCGCGATGACGACCCAGATGGCGGTGTTGATGACCGCGGTGCGGATGCGCGCGCTCTCGACGATCTCCTGGTAGTTGTCCAGGCCGACCCACTGGCGCGTGTCGTCGGCCTGGAAGCTCTGGGCAAAGGTGTCGATCGTCGGGTACACGACGAGCCCGCCGAGCGCAATCAGCGCGGGTAACAGGAACAGGAACGCCGACCAGGAGCGGCCCCCGCCGGGGGGCCGCTTGAGCTGGGTCGGCCTACCGGCGGCGGTCTTTGCTCCGCCCTGCGCCTCTGCAGTCGCCATTTCTCGACGTCGCCTCGGCTTCGGTTACTTGAAGGCTTTCGCGGCGTCCCTTTCCAAGTCCTGCGCCGTCTGTTGAGCGTCGAGCGTCTGGACGAACTCCTGGAACCTCAGCCACATCCCGCGACCCGCGGTGGCACCGAACGCGGCCGGCTGGAGGTCCGACATATCGAAGCGCAGGTCCTGCGCGTTGACGATGTCCTCCGCGATGCGCTGCGACACCTCGTCGGGGTAGACACCCGTGTCGACGCCCTGGTTCGGCGACGCGAACCCGCCGCGCTCCGCCCACGCCTCTGCGGCCTCGGGGCTGGCCAGGAACGTGAGCAGCTCCTGTGCCTCCTCGCTGTCGGTTAGAGCGACGGCGACGTCTCCACCCGCGACAACCGCCGCAGGCGAACCGTCGATCGACGGGAACGGGAAGTAATCGGCGTCCTCTCCGACCTTGGCCTCGGTCTCACCCGCGATGACCCCCGCGACGAAGTCGCCCTCGAACACCGTCGCCGCCTCGGGCGGGTCGGTGAAGACTTGGCTCACCGACGTGGGGAAGTCGGTCTGCAGGGTGCCCTTCTTGCCTCCCGCGAGGTTCGCGTCGTCCTCGAGGATCTCGCCCATCACCTCGAGCGCATCGATCACGCTCTGGTCGGTCCACTTGATCTCGTGGTTGGCGAGCTGGTCGTACTTCTCGGGTCCTGCGGTGCGCAGGTAGACGTTCTCGAAGAGGTCGGTCAACGGCCACGCGTCGCCGCCCGCGAGCGACAGGTAGGGAACGCCCGACTGGGCGACGGTTCCGGCCTGTTGCAGCATCTCGTCCCAGTCCTCGGGCGGCTGCACGCCGGCATCGGAGAAGGCCTGCGTGTTGTACCACCACGTCGACTTGTTCGCCGCCTTGAAGTACACGCCGTAGAGCGTGCCGTCGACCGTCGCGAGGTCTGCCCAGACGGGCGCGTAGTTCTCCTCGACGGCGGAGGCCGCTTCCTGGTTCACCTCGACGAGTGCATCCTGGCCTGCGAAGTCGCGCAGCAGACCGGGCTGCGGAAGCAGAGCGACGTCGGGCGGCTCGCCGCCCTCGATTTGGGTTCCCAGGAAGGTGCCGATGTCGGCGTTGCTCTGATACTCGGTGTCGATGTCGGTTTGCTCGGTGAACGCGTCCAGTACCGCCTGGAAGTTCTCCTGCTCGGTTCCGGTCCACACGGCCGCCACCGATACGGTGCCGCCCCCACCGCCTTCGGCACCGTTACCGCCGTCACCACCACCGCCGGCCGGATCCCCGCTCGTACACGCGGAGAACAACAATGCCCCCGCCAGCAGAATCGATGTTGTCTGACGCCTTGCCCGCATCGACGACCCCTCCGTTCTCTCTCAGGAAGAGGTCCTGACGATCGGCCCCCGGCCCAAGAGTCCTCGTGTACTAGGACTGTAGCAGTCCCCTGCTTTGCTCCGTTCCTCGCATCGAATTCAGTGCCAATAGAGCGTTCAAGTCACTCGAAGATGCTCTGCGCGGTCTCCGGGTCGAAGAAGTGCAGCTGCGATGTGTCCACCACGAGCTCGGCCGCCTCGCCCTGTCGCAAGCCGCTCTTGGGGTCGACCTGGGCGACGAATTGGTTGCGACCCTCGGCCGCGCGCCGCTCGAGGTCGTGCTCGTCCTCCCCGCCGACGTCGGCGGCGAGCTCCTTCATCTCCTCCGTCACCGCAACCGGCGCGTCCATCGTGAAGTGCAAGAGAGTCTCGGTGCCGATCGCCTCGACGAGGTCGAGCTTCGCGTTGACGCGGCACGTCTCGGGCGCGTCGGGTCGCACGGCCGCGTCTTCGAAATCCTGCGGCCGGATGCCGACAATGACGTCCTTGCCGACGTAGTTGCGGACCGCGGGACGCTTCTCGAGGAGCTTGTCGCCGATCGTCAGCGTCTGCTTCCCGAGGTCGAAGGTCAGGTCTCCGTTGGAGTCGTTGATCTTCGTCATGGCGAAGTTCATCGCGGGACTCCCGATGAATCCCGCGACGAAGAGATTCACCGGTTGGTCGAACAGCTCTGCGGGCGTGCCGACCTGTTGAAGGACGCCCTTCTTCAACACCGACACGCGATCGCCCATCGTCATTGCTTCGATCTGGTCGTGGGTGACGTAGATCGTGGTGACGTTGAGCTCGTTCTGGATGCGCGCTATCTCGGTACGCATCTGGACGCGGAGCTTCGCGTCGAGGTTCGAGAGCGGTTCGTCCATGAGGAACGCCTGTGGCTCGCGCACGATCGCGCGTCCCATGGCGACGCGCTGGCGTTGTCCTCCGGAGAGAGCACGTGGCTTGCGATCGAGGAACTCGCTGAGCCCGAGGATGTCGGCTGCGTGCTGCACTCGCTTGTCGATCTCGGACTTGTCGAGCTTCGCGAGCTTGAGGCCGAATGCCATGTTCTCGCGCACCGTCATGTGCGGGTAGAGCGCGTAGTTCTGGAAGACCATCGCGATGTCGCGATCTTTGGGAGCGACGTCGTTGACGACCTTGCCGCCGATCTTGATCTCGCCCTCGGTGACCGTCTCGAGACCGGCGATCATCCGCAGAGCCGTCGACTTCCCACAACCGGAGGGGCCGACGAAGACCATGAACTCGCCGTCTTTGATGCCGAGATCCAGGTCGTCGATCGCAAGCGCGTCATCGCCGTAGCGTTTGGTGACGTCTTCGAGAACGATGTCGGCCACGAAAGCCTCCTTGCTCGAGCGGTCTCAGCCGGCCCACTCTATCTCCGACCAAACCGGCCCGAACCAGACCGACCTACTCGCCGAAAATGCTAACTAAATGTCGGCTGCCCGGGACCGATGACCTATGTATGACCAACCTCCAGGAGGCCTTCCGCAGCGCCGCACGCGTCGCGGTTCGCAAGCAAGCTCGCCCGCTCCGGCGACGCCCCCTTCGCCCGAGCCGGCTGGGCGCGCACGGATCGCGGGACGGCCACGTGGCCGCTGCGGCCCCCCGCCCACTTCGCTAGACAGCCTTTGAGATCCGCGGGTTCTCGTTTGTCACGCCCACGCGCGGGTACCGCGGGGGAAACGATCGAACAGGAGGCCCCTCGTGGACAAGAAGCTTCTCGGCATCTACATCAACGACCACCTGGCGGGTCACGTCGCCGGGATCGAGCTTGCCAAGAGATCGGCGGGCAGCAATGAGGGGACGCCTCTGGGTGAGTTCCTCGAGGGCTTCGTGGCCGAGCTCCAAGAGGAGCAGCAGGTCATGGAGAGCGCACTGGACGCCGTCGACAGAGATCCGAGCCGGCTAAAGACGTTCGGTGCCTGGGTGGCCGAAAAGGCGGGGCGGTTCAAGCTCAACGGCAACGTCCTCGCGTACTCGCCGCTGAGCCGGTTACTCGAGCTCGAGGCGATGGTCCACGGGGTGTCCGCCAAGATGGACCTTTGGGAGACCCTCGAGAAGATGGACGTCGATGCGGGTGCGGCGTTCGGCTCCCTCATCGAGCGGGGCGAGCGCCAGCGGGCCACGTTGAAGACCCATCGTCACGCGGCGCTCTCCCAGGCCTTCGCCGGCAGCCCCTCCTAGGTCTCGGCCGCAGCCCCTTTCTAGCCGCGGCCCGGGCTAAATCCGGCCTCTTCGGTGCCGAAATAACCCTGTAGCGGGGGCACATCCGCCGGGAAAGGGTTGACACGTGGCACGAGCGCTCGAGGCGCGCACATACGCACGGAAGATCTCGCTCTGTTTCGTCGCGCTCTGCTGCGCCGCCGCCGTCGCCTTTTACCTGGTTCCGTCCGAGACGCTCAAGAACGTCGCCTGGCTGGTTATCATCGCCGGCACCGCTGCCGTCACCAAGATCGGGATGCGGATCCACGACAGCGAGGGCGAGCGTCACTGGAGACATTTCTTCCGGGCGATGTTGTTGTTCCTCTGCGGGGGCGTCGCCGCGGTGTGGGAGGCGGCGAGCGGCCTCGCGCCAACGGTCCGGATGGGCTGGTCTGACGCGCTCACGATCGCCGGCTATTTCTCCTTGCTCGCCGCGCTGCTCGTGCTCGCTCGCGCGAGGGCACCGAAGGGCGGGCTTGCCGACCTCATTGACGCCCTGATCATCGTCGGCGGGATAGCGCTGACCCTCTGGATCGTGTGGATCGGACCGCTGGTGACGACTTCGGATCTCTCTGCGTTCGAGCGTCTGTCGGCGATCGCGTTCCCCCTCTTCAACCTCACGATCCTGACGCTCTTGCTGAGGCTCACCTTCACGCCCGGCCCCCGCTCGCGGGCCTATCTGCTCCTGATCGGCGCGGTCCTCGCAAGCCTCACCGCAAGCCAGTGGAACCTGGTCGCTTTACAAGACGGAAGCTATGCGCCCGGACACCCGCTCGAGCTCGCGCGGATGCTTGCCTACGCGCTCGCCGGCCTTGCAGTCCTTCACCCCTCGATGGCCGAGCTCGGCCGGCCCGTCCCCGGCGCCGGCTCGGTGCTGACACAGCCTCGCCTGTTGATGTTCGGCCTAGCGTGGGTGGCCGCGCCCGTCGCCTTCATGTGGCGTTGGGCGATGGGCCTTCCCGTCGATCCGGCGGCCGTGATCCTGGCCTCGTCGTGCATCTTCTTCTTGATGATCATTCGGATGTGGACGCTTCTGCAGAACATCCGGCGGAGCGAGGAGCACTTCCGCGCCCTGGTCCACAACTCGGCCGACGGGATCGTGTTGATCGGCGACGACGGCAAGATCAAATACGTATCGGAGACGACGACGTCGATCCTCGGATACTCCGCCGACGAATTGATGTCTGGTGACAACGGCTTCGAGTTCGTGGCCCGGCCCGATGTCGACCCGGCGCGCGCCGGCTACGCGCGCGTTTTCGAGCAACCCGGGGCGAAGACGAGCCTTGCGATACGCGTGACGCGCAAGGACGGCTCGTTGAGGTGGTTGGACGTCGACATGGTAAATCTGCTCGAGCATCCGAGCGTCGCGGGCATCGTGATCAACTTTCGAGACACCACCGACAAGCGTGCCAGCGAGGAACGAGCGCGAGAGAGCGAGGAGCGCTTCCGCTCGCTCGTCCAGCACTCCTCCGACGCGATTGTGGTCGTCGACCGCGAGTTCGAGGTCACCTACGCGAGCCCCTCGTTCGAGCGACTGACCGGAGTCGCCGGCGCCGAGCTTTCGAGCCGCCGGTTGACCCATTGGTTCGCCGCTCCGGATGCACGCCGGATCGAAGACGCCGCGCTGCTCCCGCGCGAGGACGACCGGTTCAGCGTTCTCACTTGCGAGCTGAAGTGTGACGGCGGTGACGAGGTCGCCGTCGAAGTGGTGCTGACGAACATGCTCGACGACGCCGCGGTGGGCGGGATCGTCTTGAACATCCGCGACGTGTCCGACCGGTTGCTCCTCGAGAAGCAACTGCGACACCAGGCGTTCCACGACCCCCTTACCAACCTGGCGAACCGCGCTCTTTTCCTCGACCGGCTGACGCATGCGCTCGAGCGGGGAAGTCGTTCGGACGAAGCGTGCTTCGTAATGTTCTTGGACCTCGACAACTTCAAGCGCGTCAATGACGGGCACGGTCACAACATCGGGGACGAGTGTCTGCGGACGATCGCCCATCGCCTGCTCGCGTGCAGCCGCGTCTCCGACACGGTCGCGCGTATGGGTGGCGACGAGTTCGCGATCCTGCTCGAGGCGACCACCGTCGAGGGCGCGGTCTTGCTCGCCGACAGGGTCCTTCGCAAGATGTCCGAACCGCTGGAAGTGTCGAGCGGCGAAGTCGTACTGACCCCGAGCATCGGGATCGCGCCCGCGTCGGCAGGCGAGGACGCAAAGAGCATCCTGAGGAACGCCGATGTCGCGATGTACCTCGCGAAGCGCGGCGATCGGCAATACGAGGTCTTCGAGACCGCCATGTACGCGGAGACGGTTCGCCGGATCGAGGTCGAGAGCGAGCTGCGCGCGGCGCTTGCGCACCACCAGTTCGACATCCACCTCCAGCCGATCGTCGATCTCGAGACCGGGGAGCCGCTGGGGGCCGAGGCCCTGGTCAGGTGGGAGCATCCCGAGCGCGGCACGGTCTTCCCGGGCGACTTCATCGACGTCGCCGAGGACACCGGTCTCATCGTCCCTATCGGGACGTCGGTCTTGCGCAGGGCGTGTCGCGTGCTCGCCGGGTGGTCCCGGGACGAACGGACGTCTTCGCTCACGATGTCGGTGAACCTCTCGGCCAAGCAGCTGCGCGACGTGGCCATCGTGGACGAGTTGAGATACGCGCTCGAGGACGCCGGCGCGCGACCGGAGTTGCTCACGCTCGAGATCACCGAGAGCGTGATGGCCGAGGACGTCGACGAGACGATCGAGCGCCTGACGCAGCTCAAGGAGCTCGGCGTGCGGCTGGCGATCGATGACTTCGGGACCGGCTACTCGTCGCTGAGCTACCTGCAGAACTTCCCGATCGACATCTTGAAGATCGATCGCAGCTTCATCAGCCAGCTCGACGCGGATGCAGAGGGGTCGTCGCTCGCGCGCACGATCATCGGTATCGGTCAGTCACTTCGCCTCACGACGGTGGCCGAGGGCGTCGAGACCCAGGAGCAAAGCCGGGCGCTGTCCGAGCTGGGGTGCTCGCGGGGTCAGGGTTACCTCTTCGCGAAGCCGAGGCCGGTCGATGCCTTCGTCGCTTACGTGCGCGACTGGACCCCGGCGAGGTCGCTGACCGGCGTCACTTCTTAAGGGTCGCGCCGGCGGGTTTGCCTGCGGGTAAAGAAGTCTCACTCGACCCGAGGAGGCCCACTTGACCCGCAAGGCGGTAGTGACTGCATCGGATTCAGGGATAGGCAAGGCGACGGCCGTCGCTCTCGCGCGCAGGGGATGTGACGTCGGCATCACCTGGCACGAAGATCGGGACGGAGCCGAGGACACCGCAGCCGGGGTGAGGGATCTCGGCTGCAGCGCCCACGTGATGCGGCTGGATCTGTCGCGCAACCCCGAATCGCTCGAGGCGTTCAACGAGCTCGTTGCTGCCCTCGGAGGCATCGACGTGCTGGTCAACAACGCCGGTCGCGGCATCTCTCAGCCGGTGCTCGAGCAATCGCTGGACGACTGGCGCGACGTCCTCGAGGTGAACCTCACCGGCGCGTTCTTGTGTGGGCAGGCCGCGGCGAAGCGCATGGTTGCCGATGGGACGCGCGGCCGGATCGTCAACGTCACTTCGGTTCACGAGCACGTCCCGAAGCGGGGATCGGCAGCCTATTGCGCGTCCAAGGGGGGCCTCGGGCTCTTGACGAAAGTCATGGCGCTCGAGCTCGCCGAGCACGGCATCACCGTCAACGCGGTCGCCCCCGGCGAGATCGCCACCCCCATGACCGGGAACGAAGACCAAGATCCGACGGCGATCGACAGGCCGGCGATCCCGGCGACGAGGCCGGGAGACGCGCGCGAGGTCGCGGAGCTGATCGCGCATCTCGCTTCCGACGAGGCGTCCTACACGACCGGAGCCTCGTTCGTGATCGACGGCGGCTTGATGCTGATGGCCGCCGAGGCGAACCAGCTAATCGAATAGCCAACCGCCAGGACTAGCCCGACACCCGCTCGTAGAGGCTCGCGGCCGCGTCTCCGAAGTAGGGCCCGTACACGACGTGGCGCTCACCGACGTGGGAGTAGCTCGTCACCGAGTTGAGGTAGAGCCCGTCGGAGAGCTCGACGACCCAGCCTCCGCCGCTGGAGCCGTAAGGGAGGTTGCAGCCCACGGCCAACGGGTTGGGTCCGGGGATCGGGTCGGACCAGCCGTAGGCAGAGCGGCACGCCCACAGGCTTCCTCCGGTGAAGAGGCCGGCCGCGGGGTAGCCGTAGACGGTGAACTCCTGTCGGCGAGGCAGGTTCCAGGCGATGCCGAGCGACCCCACGACGTCGGCGATGTACTCGCCGCGCGCATTCGGGTTGAGGATCGCCGCGCCGATGTCGTAGGCGGAGGAGCCATGGTTGATCCAGCCACGCGGCGCGGCGAGCGTCTGGGCGGTCCACTTCCCGTAGGGGGCCTCGCCGTCGTCGTAGCCGGGAACGAAGATCCACTTGTTCGCCCAGCGGTCGCCCCCGTGGTTGACGCAGTGGCCCGCGGTCCACACGACGCTGCGGTTGTCGGTCGTGATCACGGTCCCCGAGCAGGTGTATGACCGCCCCTCGGAGCGAAAGAAAATCCGCCCATGCGTGATGTAGGCGGAGTCGCCGTCGGTGGAGATCTCCTCGCGGGTGTAGGGGATCCCGCCGTCGCCGTCGCTCAGGGTCGACGATCCGGACGCGTCGCCGGCCGCGCGGTCGTTGTTCTCCGCCGCGAGCATGCGCTCCTCGGTCCAGAACCGCCTGGTCTTGCTTGCCGGGTCGTCGACCTCATGAAGCCGGGCGGTCTCGCCGGACGACAACGCTCCCGCGGCCGCGGTGGGTGGTGCGGGAAGGGCGAGAAACAACGACAAGATCGCCGGGCACAGGCGCATGAGCGGGCGAGACATGCGGCGTCAACCTTCCAGTCGTCTAAGGGGTGCGTGCGAGAAGAGAGGCGGTCGCGCCGCCCGCCCACCATCGTGAGGCCAGGGCAAGTGAGAGGTTGTCGCGCGCCCGACACTTCTGCTGTCGGCCCGCCGACGTTGTCGCGGGCCTAGGCCCTCTTTCTTCGCGTCAGACCGCGATCCGCGTGCCACGACTCGATCAAGAGGTGATCGGCGGGATCGCCCACGCGGGTGACGACGACTTCGGCGAGGTCGATCTTGAACCGATGACCGCCCTGGGGATTGCCCTCGCTTACCTCCACCGCGCGCCCTGCCGCCTTTGCGTCACCGGCCCACGCGCTGGGATTGTCCTCGGGGGGATCGTCGGACATCGCCTGGACGGCGAGACGGGGGTCGCGCCGGACGTCGCGCGCCTTGAGGGAGCCGGGCATCATCCCCAGCCACATCTCGCCCTCGGAGAACTCGACCTCGATGCCGCTGATCCGCGGCGAACCGTCCCTCCTCAGGGTGGCGAGCGTCTTGTGTTTGCGGAGGTCGAAGATCGACCGGACGCGCGCGGCGAACTCGGGCTCGTCATCGACGACGTCTTGCCAGGGGGCCATGCCGCCAGCCTAGCGACCTCGACGCGCGCTCGGGCTCGCGCGTCAGGCTTCGCCCAACGCCGCAGTGATCTCGTCTTTGACCCGCGCGACGAAGACGCCGGTCGCGGTGGGGTCGAGGGCGGCCGACCGGTGGCCTGCGCGGGCGGCAAGAGCGGCCTTCAGTGGTCCCGGATCGACGTCTTTCGTCCCGGCCCACGCGGCGGCATCGACCTTCGACGACCACGCGTCCTCTGCCGCGAAACGCCACGCGCGCGCTGCGTTCAGGACGGTGTTGGCTTCGGACGCCTCGTGCGCGACGTGCCACTCGAGGCTCGCGAGCAGCGCCTGCAGCAGCCACTTGCGGGGGAGCGCGGCGACGATCTCGCGCGCGGGAGGGCCGACGACCGTGATCCCGTTCGAGCGAGCGATCGCGCGGTCGAGGACGAACCAGTGTGCCGGCTCGGTCGCGGGATCGAACGAGCAGGCGAAGGTCATCGCGGGGCCGGTGTTCAGGTTGATCTCGAAGGCCGCTCCCGGGTTCGGGACGCGCACTGCCTCTTCTTCGTAGAGCACGAACTCGAGTCCCCGGCTCGGACACTCGAGGTGGGGATGCGAAAGAGCTTCGACGACGAGCGTCTTCTCCTCGCGACCTGGTGCTTCTTTCACGATCGCCATCACGTCGATGTCGCTGCGGCCCTCCACGAAGCCGCCGAGAGCGAGCGACCCGATCACATACACGCCCGTGCGGCGGGGGCCGAAGATCGCGCCGAGGCGCGCCGACAGCGCGTCGATGTAAGCGTCCACGCGCATGCTCTGGATCAGGAGTCGAGGATG
>JALZCA010000039.1 GCA_030863285.1 Actinomycetota bacterium
TTTCAGGATCTCCCGATCGGCGATCGCGACGCCGACTGGGACGGATCGGAGGCCAACAAGCGCGTGCGCGAATGGGCCGGCGCCGAGGACGAGCCGAACGACAAGTACCGCAAGGCCTTCGTCTGGTACGACGCCGACCAGAAAGATCTCTTCAAGGCCTACAAGCTTCAGATCGCCGACGTCGTCAACGGCAAGCTGACCGCGATGCCGCGCGGGATCATCACTGCCGGAAACGTGATGCAAGGCTCGCGCGGAGGCGTGGACCTTCCCAAAGGAGACGTCGAGGGCGTCAAGAACCACCTCGCCAAGTACTACAAGAAGATGGACGACCGGGCCCCCTGGGAGCGCGACTAGTCGTTGTCGGCGCGCTCCTCGCGTCGCTCCTCGGCCCGCTCCGCCTTCTCCTCCTGCGCGTCCTGGCGGTCGCGCAGCTCTTGCGAGTCGAGCCCCGGGCCGATCTTCGCAGTGACGATAGCGATCGTGATCGCAACGATGACCACGGCCGCGATGAGAGAGCCGATCATCTGACGAATGTGGCTGGTCGGTTCCTTCTGAGTGTCGGCGCCGTTGCTCATCCGCTCCCCCACAAATAGTTGCCCGCAGACGTGATCCAGGTGACGAGGAACAAGGTGAAGACGGTGATCCCCAGGTGGGGCAAGAAACGACCCATCGAGTGCCACCACCGGATCACCACGACCTTCAATCCGAGCACGCCGAGGAGTGCGAACGCGGCCACGACGTGAACCGTCGCGCGGGTTGTCTCTTCGCCGCGCGCGTGCTCGATCCCGTCGCCGACCTCGAAGTAGCCGATGCACATCAACGCAATCAGAACGGTGATCAACAGGATCGAGTCGCCGATGCTTCGGTGGGCGAACGACGCCGCCTTTCCCTTGAGAAAAGGCAGGTTCAGCTTCCCGTAGCCGACCGCCATGAGGAAGACCTGATAGAAGGCAAGCACGACGACGATCGTTGCGAGAGCCGTCTTGACCTGGCTGACGTTCCCGCGGGCGAGCTCCTCCACCCAGTCGTCCACTTACTCTGCGTTCCCTTCGCTCGTCTGCCCCACTCCGGAGCAGCAACCGTAATCGCAGCGCCGACCTTCGTCCGCACGTACGAGATCAACCCCGCGGCTCCTCGTGCCGATGCCTGGACTGTGGACCACAAACCTTCACAAAGAGCCGGCTGATGCTGCACTGGTTTGGCCTCGCGTTCGTCGCGGCGGCTGTGCTGCTCGCGGCGAGGTGGACCCTGGCGCGCCGTCTCGGCAGCGTGGCGGCCTTTCCGTGGAAGGGACCGCTCTCGCTGCTGGTCATTGGCGCCCTTGCGGTGACGCCGTGGGTGCTTCGGATGCGGCTCGAGCTGCGCCTGGCCGAGGCCGCCGGTGAGATCGCCGGCCGAGAGGTCGCGATCCAGTGCCAGAGCTTCGCGGCGGCCTTCGTAGATCCCACGGCCGACCCCGGTCACGTCGCGTTCCAAGCCGACGGCGGTACCGAGGCCAAGGCGCTCATCAAGCGCGACCAGTGCCGCGCCCTGTCGGCGTACTTGTCGTCTGACAAGCAGAACCCGACCCACGATCAGGTCGTGGCGGTGCACGTCCTGACGCACGAGGCGATGCACATGTCCGGCATCACCAGCGAAAGCGAAGCGGAGTGCCGCGCGCTCTCGAACGACGCGCGCATGGCCGAACTACTCGGCGCGTCCGAGCAAGAGGCGCTCGCGCTCGCCGCTACCTACCGCCGCGAGGTCTATCCGGACATGCCTGCCGACTACCGCGTCGAGAGCTGCGCCGCGGCGGGTTAGGACGCGCTCAGTCCGGCGGCGGCCAGGGCATCGGCGTACTTTGCTCCGGCCCCCGTGTTGTAGAGCACGACCGGACCCGCCAGCTCGCCGGTCCGCGCGAGGCGCTCGGCGGCAACGACGGTCGTCGCACCCTCGGGGCACGCAAAGATCCCCTCGCTCGTCGCGAGGTCGTGGACCGCGGCGACGACGTCGTCCTCGGACGCCTGCATCATCACGCCTCCGGAGCGCCTGACCTCGAGGAGGACGAGCGCTCCCTCGACCGGAGCAGGCACGCGCAGGCCCGCCGCGATCGTCATTGGATCGCGATCCCAGGCAGGAACCTCGTCGCTCCCGCTCTCGAACGCGCGCGTGATCGGGGCGCAGTTGGCCGCCTGGACACCCACGAGGCGTGGCCGTGAGCCGTCGGTCCATCCCGCGGCGGCGACCTCGTCGGCCACTTTCGCCGCGGCAATCGCCGCCACTCCACCACCGACCGGGAGGACGATCGTCGCGGGCGGTCTCATCGGATGCCCCACGTCCTGCGCTGCCGCTAGTTGCTCGAAGACCTCGAGCCAGCAGGTCTTCTTTCCTTCGAGCCGGTACGGCTCCGAGAACGTCGTCGCGAGAAACGCGCCGCTCTCCTGCGCGATCTCGATCGCCCGCCGGCCCGCGTCGGCAATGCTGCCGTCGACGAGGACGAGCTCCGCGCCCGCTGCGAGCACCTCGGCCTGATTCGCCTGCGGAGCCGTGCGCGCCATCGTGATCGTGATGTCGATCCCCGCGCGCGCGGCGTACAGCGCCCAGGCCCCTCCCGCGTTGCCTGCGCTCGGCATGACGACCCGCTTCGCGCCGAGCTCGAGAGCGCGCGACAAGCCCACGCAAGCGCCACGGGCCTTGAACGTTCCTCCGGGAAAAAACGAGTCGTCCTTCACGTAGACCTCGGTCCCCCACCTGTTGCTGAGGCGCGGAGCGAAGACCAGCGGGGTCTCCGGCTCGCCGAGAGAAACGGGGTCGCCGAAGACGGGAAGGAGCTCGCGGTATCTCCAGGTGCCGCGCGGGCGGCGTCGCAGGGCTTCGTAGTCGAGGACGGCGAGGTCGTAGCGCGCGAGATAGGACCCGCCGCACGAGCAACGTTGCACGAGTTCGTCGGCCGAACGCGTGAGCCCGCAGCGGGAGCACTCGAGGTGGGTCAAGCGGGAGGTCATAGCCTGTGAACATAAGGGACGCCGCTCCCCGCCAAGACATGGAGGTCGCATGCAAGACGAATACGACGTGATCGTTATCGGCGCGGGCCCGGTTGGCGAGAACGCTGCAGGCAGGTGCGCGGGGGGCGGCTTGAAGACCTTGCTCGTCGAGCGCGAGCTGGCCGGGGGCGAGTGCTCCTACTGGGCGTGCATGCCGAGCAAGACCTTGTTACGACCGGGGGCCGTCGTTGCCGCCGCTGGTCGCGTTCCGGGGGCCGACGCCGCGGTGAGCGGCGCAATCGACGTAAAGGCGGCGCTTCGCTGGCGCGACGAGATCGTGTCGAACTACGACGACAAGTACCAGGTCCAGTGGATCGAGGACACCGACATCGCTTTCGCACGCGGTCACGCGCGCCTCGTCGGTGAAAGGGAGATCGAGATAGAGACCGATGGCAACAAGCGCTCTGTGCGCGCGCGCAAGGCGGTCGTCCTCGCAACCGGCTCGAAAGCATTCATGCCGCCCGTCGAGGGCCTCGAGGACGTCGGAGCGTGGGACAACCGCGGGATCACCGAGGCCAAGGAGGTCCCGCCCCGGCTCCTGGTCCTCGGAGGCGGCGTGGTCGGCGTCGAGATGGCCCAGGCGTGGAAACGGCTCGGCAGCGAACAGGTCACGATCGTCGAACGGGGGCCGCGCCTGCTCGCCAACGAGGAGCCCTTCGCCGGCGAGGAGCTCGCCGCCGCGTTCGCCTCCGAGGGGATCGACGTCCTTACTGGCACGTCGCTCGAGTCGATTGCGCGCAGCGGTTCCGACGGCCCCCTGAGCGCACGACTCGACGACGGTCGGGAGCTCCAGGCCGACGAGATCCTCGTTGCCGTGGGACGGCGGCCGCGCACCGACGACCTCGGGCTCGAGAACGTCGGGCTGGAGCCGGGCGAGTACGTCAAGGTCGACGATCACCTCATGGCGACCAAGGTGGCGGGTGACTGGCTCTACGCGACCGGAGACGTCAACGGCAGAGCGCTACTCACCCACATGGGCAAGTACCAGGCCAAGATCGCGGCCGATCGCATCCTCGGCAGGCAGGTCGACGCGGGCCCGGGATCCGCCACCGTCACTAGGGTCGTGTTCACAGATCCTCAAGTCGCGGCCGCCGGTCCCACCGAAGCCGAGGCGCGCGAGGCCGGCTTGGACGTGAGGACGGTCTCGGTCGGAACTTCAGACGTGGCGGGGGCGACCGTGTCCGGGAAGGGCATTCAGGGAACCTGCCAGCTCGTCGTCGACAACGACCGCGACGTCGTTGTCGGCGCAACCTTCACCGGGCCGGAGGTCGGCGAGATGCTCCACGCGGCGACGGTCGCGATCATCGGCGAGGTACCCGTGGAACGCCTGCGCCACGCGGTGCCCGCCTTTCCGACGGTGAGCGAGGTGTGGCTGGGCCTGATCGAGCAGGCCACGTCGTGACTAGCCGCACGAGCTTCAGGCAGGGCCGGGCGCGGGGGCGGCGAACTTAGTTTGCGACACCGGACTACAAAGGATGATCGTGATTCGCACGCTCCGCCCCGCTAAGCGGCTCGCTGCGATCTGCGTCGCGGCGCTGGCCGGCGTTTTGCCCGGCGGTTCGGCCGCAGCAGCGCCTCCGCCTCCGGGAGACATCTCGAAAAACGTCCGCTTCGTCGCGAACATCCCCGAGATGAAGAGTGCGATCTCGATCGCGTTCTTGAAGGACGACATGTTCGTGTCGACCGCTCACGGCGTCTACAGCTACGACATCTCGGATCCCTCGGCTCCTCGGTTGCAAAGCAGCGTCCCGATGTACATCTGGGAAAACGAGGACATGACTATCGACAAGAAACGGAAGTTGATATTCGTCGCTCGCGACCCGCGTGGCTTCACGACGCCGGCGACACCCGGCAGCCTGTTTCCCTACGGCGCCGTCCACATCATCAGCATCAAGGATCCGGCGGCAATGATTCCGCTGAACGTCTTCCCGGTACCCGCCGGCCACACGACCACCTGCATCAACGACTGCCGCTTCCTCTGGACTTCGGGGCCCGGCGCGTCGATGACCACGCAGTCGGAGTGGGAGGGCCGGCCGATATTCGCTACGGACATATCCGACCCCCACGATCCCAAGATGTGCCCCAAGCCGATCGACACCCGGCGCAACGACGGCGTGACCGATTACGTCCACGACGTCCAGGTAGACGCCCACGGGATCGCGTGGGTATCGGGGGCCGGCGGCGTGCGCGGGTACTGGACCAGCGGGAAGCATCGCGACCCGCTGTCGGGTAAGCGCCGCGTCGCAACCGGCTGTAAGCCCATCCCCTATGCCGGGGGTGGCACGCCCACGAGCGCAACGCCGAGCCGCTTCATGCACAACGCATGGCGGAACGTAGACGCCAAGATCGACGGCAGGAAAGGCGACGTTCTCTACGCAACGGAAGAGTCAATAACGAGCGACTGCGCGAACTCCGGTCGATTCGCCACCTACGACTTGAAGGGGTCGTACGAGGGCCAGGGGTGGAGGAACATTGACAAGACCCGTTTCCGGATGAAGGTCCTCGACACCTGGACCCCGCGCAAGGCCGAGGGCGCTACGGGATGTGCGTCGGCGCATTACTTCGACGACCGCGGCGACGGCCTGCTCGCCTACTCGTTCTACGAGCAGGGGACGCGCTTCCTCGATGCGTCGAACCCCCGCCGGATCAAGCAGGTGGGATATTTCCGTCCCGACGACGCCGACACCTTCGCGTCGTACTGGTACCGGGGCCACGTCTACACGGCCGACTTCACGAGGGGCGTCGACGTCCTGAAGTTCAAGCGGGCCACGGGCCGGCCGGTGGCGGCTCCCGCAACGGCGACGAGCGCGACTAGAACGCGCTTCGATCCGGATGTCGGCTACATGTGCCCGCTGCCGGCGGCAGAGGACGCCGGCTAGACGAACCCGAGGGCCGAGCAGGCGAGGGGAGACATCTTCTCGGGCGACCACGGCGGGTACATCACGAGCTCGGAGCTCACCTCGCCGATGCCCTCGATGTGTGCGGTCGCCTGCTTGATCTGCTCGTCGATCATGGGACCGATCGGGCACCCCATGGTGGTCAGCGTGAACTCGACCTTGACGTTGTTGTCGTCGTCCACGTCGATCTCGTATACGAGCCCGAGGTTGACGATGTCGATCCCAAGTTCGGGGTCATCGACCGTCTTCAGGGCCGCCTCGACTTCTTCGCGGATGTCTTCTTTAGTCGCCATGTCTCAATGGTAAAGGGGCTCCGGCCCCCATTTATTCCTTCGCCGCCCTGAGGGCGAACAGCAGCGGGATCTCGCCCTTCTGCTCCGGTCTCAGCACGAAGCGGCCGTCGTCATCTTCGACGAGGAACGACGCGGGCCATTCGAGGAACGGATACTCCTCCATGAAGTCGATGCGTAGTCCGTTGCGGATGAGTGAGTTGATGATCTCGCTGATCGGGTGAGGCCAGACGTACTCGAAGGGTTGCTCGACATGAGCGGACTCATCGGCGTAGGACCCTCTCGTGGGCCAGGGAACCGGATCCTTGCGCGCGAAGTAGGGATGGCTGACCTTCAGGTCGGTGGTGTCTTCGTTCTCGAACGGCCACGCGAAGGGATGCTCCTCGGCGATGTAGAAGATGCCGCCCGGCCTGAGGAAGTGCGAGATGACCGCGGCCCACCGGTCGAGGTCCGGCAGCCACCCGAGCACGCCTCTCGAGGTGTAGACGATGTCGAAGGTGCCGTCGAGGTTCTGCGGCAAGTCGTAGACGTTCGACTCTACGAACGTCGCGTCCAGTCCGACGTCGCGCGCGAGTGATCGGGCTCGGGTGATGCTCTCGGCAGAAAAGTCGACGCCGGTGACGCGCGCACCGAGGCGCGCCCATGACAGCGTGTCGAGGCCGAAGTGGCACTGCAGGTGCAACAGGTGCTTGTCTTTGACGTCGCCGACGTGCGCTATCTCGTAGTCGCGCAAGCGATTGTCGTTCGGATCCTTGAAGTCTTCGACGCGATAGAAGTCGGACTCGTAGTTGATCGCGGTCCATTCCTCCCACAGAGCCTTGTTGCCGGCGAGGGGGTCCTGCCGCATCTAGAGCTCGAGGCCCAGCAGGCGCGCGGCGTTGTGTTTTAGGACGTCGTCGGCCTTGTCGCCCAGTCCCATCTCGTGGAACTCATCGAGGATCCGTCCGGGGTCCAGCATCGGGTAATCACTTCCCCACACGAAGCGATCGGACAGGCGTCCGCGGCAATCGCGCTTGACCTCGTCCGGGATGTACTTCGGGCGCCAGCCGGAGAGGTCGACCCACACGTTGGTCTTGTGCATCGCGCTCGCGAGGACCTCGAGGTGCCAGGGATAGCCGAAGTGCGCCATCACGACCGTGAGCCCGGGGTGGCGCGCCGCGACCGTGTCCATCAGCATCGGACGGCCGAAGTCGTAGGCGATGCCGGAGCCGCCGGGAACGCCTGCGCCGAGGCCGGTCTGGCCGACGTGCACGACGATCGGCAGCGAGTGCTCCTCGCACTTGTCCCACAGCGGATCGAACTTCGGGTCGTCGGGATAGAACGCTTGGACCTGGGGGTGGATCTTGAGGCCGCGCATCCCAAGGTCGGTGACGGCGCGCTCGAGCTCGTCTACGTGATCGGGTTTGTGCGGGTCGACGCTCGCGAAGCCGACGAACTGCTCGGGGAACTGGTTGCAGATCTCCGCGACCCGGTCGTTGGTGAGCGGAGGAAGCCCGGTTGCCGTTTCCGCATCCCAGGCAAGCAGCACCCCGAGCAGGTCCCAATCGCGATACTCCTGCGCCATCTCCTCCGCCGTGCGCACGCGGACCTCGCTGCGAAAGTACTTTGCGGTCACCTCCAGCATCGGCCCGATCGAGCCCTGCAGCCACTCGGCCGTAGACGCGTGCACGTGGAAATCGATTGCTCTCGGCAAGTTGCCTCCTAGAGGAAGAAGAACGAGATGGCCATGATTACGTAGGCAGAGAGCAGCAGCACGCCCTCGAACCAGTTCGAGCGCCCGTCCAGAGCTATGAACGACAGGATCGCGGCCGAGAAGCCGACCGCGGCGATCTCGAACCCGGTGAAGATCAGGTCGAGGTGCTCACCCGTCAGCAGCGAAAGGAACACGAGCACCGGGGCGACGAACAGCGCGATCTGCACCGA
>JALZCA010000087.1 GCA_030863285.1 Actinomycetota bacterium
GCATTGCGCGTCCGTCTAGGAAATCCAATGCCCCCTTGATCGTCGCCACGCCTCGTTCGACGTTGCCGCGACGAGCGTCGAGCTTGGCGCGCGTGCACCGCCACTCCGCCTGGGCGGACTCGGGCCCGCCAACGGAGGCTCGCTCGGCCAAGCGTGTGTACTGGAACGCCTCCTCGAGACGATCTTGTTCGTAAAGCACCTTTGCAAGCAGAGACGCGCCGGTCGCCGCGTGTCCGGGATCGGCCATGTGGCGGGCTTCTTCGAAAGCCAGGCGCGCATCGGCCTCCGCACCCTTCAGGTCGCCGTTTACGAGTGCGATCGTGGCGCCGATCTGCGGGTTCCACGAGATGACCAGCGGTTGACCGAGCTCGACCTGGAGGTCTCGAGCCCGTCCGATCAGCTCTCGCGCCCGAACCAGGTCACCCGCGAGTCCGTGAAGGCCTCCCAGGGTCGTGAGACGACTCGCTTCGAGCAGTCGATCCGCCGAGAACTGATTCGCAAACGACTCGCACCGATCGATGCCCGTCGGCGTGGGCCGCGGCCCCCAGAAGAACGAGAACATCAGCCAGGCGGCGATCTTCGAGGTGAGCCGCGCGTGACTTGCGCTCTGCGCGTTCGACAGCGCCTTCTCGAGCGCCTCTTCGGCCCGCATGTAATCGAGCGCATCCCACACGTGTTCCGCGTACAGTTGATATGCCTCGGCGGCGCCGAGATGCTCTCCCTCGCGTTCCATCATGGCGGCAACGCGCAGCTCCTCGCCCAGGTCGACGCGCTCCTCCTCGGGGCGCAGACGCGCTAGAGCGATCTGCCGCCATACGTCGAAGCGCGCCGCGGCCAGGTCGTCGCCGACTTCGCGCGCCTCCTGCAACCCGGTCTCCGCGATGCGACGGATCCTCTGAACGTCGCCTAGATCGAGCAGCGCGTCGCACAGGCTCAGCAGGAGTCTCGGACGGCGGGTATCGGCATCGTCGATGAGGACTGCTCCCCGTTCCAGCAAGTCGACGGCAGCCGGAGCATCCGATCGCTCGAGAGCCCGCCGGCCTGCGCGGGAGAGACGGCCGACGGCGCGGTCAACCAGGGGGCGGCGCGCACTTCCCTTGCAATGCTCCAGTGCGGACTCGAGGTGAAAGGCAATGACCTCGTCGAGCGCGACGCGCTTATCCGCGGCGCGTTCGAGATAAGAAGCGAACCGCTCGTGTACTCCGGCGGCAAACCGATCGGGAACTTGCTCGCGCACGACGTCTCTGAGCTCGCCCGACGCGAAAGTCATATCCTCGCGAGCCGCCGCGGGGCGGTGAACGAGCGCGCCGCGCTCGACGAGCCGCGCGATCGAGGACTCGACCTCATCGCAGTCGGGCGGTGCAGCGGCGACTAGCGTCGCAACCTCGACGGCCTCGCCTAAGACTGCCGCCGTTTGCAGCGCCGCTCGCTCGCCTGTGTCGAGCGAGTCGCTCGAAGTGAAGAGCTCGGGTCTACCGTCGCCGGAGCCCGCGAACAATGTCGACCGAAGGGACGCGGGTTCGCCGATCCAGTGCGGCCGAGCGCGCGTGACCTCTTCCCGCCCGGTCGTCAGGACCATGACGGAGGCTTCTCGACCGGCCAGATACTCGAGCATGTCCAGAAAGGTGGGCCCGGCGCGCTCGAGCCCCTCCCATACGACGATCAGCGATTCGCCGCGCGAGAGGCAAGCGAAAAATGACCGCATGGCCCAGAACAACTCGTGATTCGCGAAGACCGACCCGCGCTCGCCGACGAGGTGCGCCAGCCGGCGGATCACCTCTTCGTTTAGATCGCCAACCTGCGTGAGCTTCGATCTCGCTACATCCATCGGGTCGGAGCGGTCGATCCCGGCCGCCCTCTCGACGACGTCGGCAACCGGACGAAAAGTAGAGGCGGGCACGTGTGGGATCCAGGTTCGTAACGCGCGCACGCGTACACGGTCGAGCCAGGTGTCGACCAATCGGGTCTTGCCGACACCGGGGGGCCCGACGACGTTGTGCACGACGATCGAGCCCCGCCGCGCCTCCTCGAACGACGCGGTTAACGCTTCTTGGACCTTCTCGTCGTATGCCGCCGATTCGGTTGCGGACACGATCAACGCGCCCCACACCGGATCGAGGCGTTCAGGCGGTCACCTCGGCGAGACGCGCGCGCGTGCGCTCGATCGACGGGACGATGCCCTTGACCTCGTAGAGACGGATCGCCTCCTCCAGAAGACCGGCGACCTCTTGCTTTCGACCCGCGAGATAGAGCACTTCTGCGAGATCGACGAGCGCGTCGGCCCGGTCTCGCACCTGTCCTTCTTCCTTGAAGATGTCGAGTGCCTCGCGGGCTAGCTTCTCGGCACGCTCGAAGTCCCCCTTGCGGGCAACGATCTTTGCCTCCGTCGACACCCAATCGCCGCGCGCAGTGACGTCCTCGGGCGGTGTCAACTCCTCGGAAATGCGAGTGAGCTCGGCAGCCTCGTCGTAGCGCCCCTGCTCGTAAAGAGCGCGGGCGAGGAACGCGGCCGTCGTTACGAGAAAGCCCTTGTCGCCCATGCGGTCTAGTTCCTCGTAACCGCGACGGAACTCGCCCTCGGCGGCGATCGGGTCGCCCGCGAGCATCTCGATCATCCCGGATACCTGGGGGCCGGCGGCGAGCGACAGTTCCTGACCGAGGTCCACCTGGATGCCCTGTCCGCGTTTGAAGAGGTCGCGCGCCTTGTCGAAATCGCCACGCATGCCCTCCAACCCGGCGAGGATCGTCAGGGTCTTGGCCTCGACGAGACGGTCGTCCTTGGCCGACTCGAGGATCTCCTCGCACCGGCGGATCGCCTCCTCCGTGTGCGTCGGCCCCCAGAAGAGTGCGGCGACCAACCAGCTGAGGATCTTCGACTTCTCGCGCGCGTCCTGCGCGTTCTCGGCGTGCACCAGCGCGCGCTCCAACGCGGTCTCGGTCTCGACGAACTCGCCTTCGTCCCAATGGACCTCGGCCTGCAATTGATGCGCTTGTGACAACCCGATCTCGTCGCCGAGCTCCTCAAACACGGAGATGGCGGCCTGGGCGCGCCGCAGCGTCTCGCCCTCGGAGCCCTCCGATCGACCCGTGTGCAGCTCGAGGACCGCGCGGAGGATCTCGAAGCGCGCCTGCAGGCGTCTGTCTTGCAATGTGGGGAGGATGCGTTCGCCCTCCGAGCAGACGTCCTCCGCGCGCGACAGCTCGCCCATGTCCTTGAGCGCGTCCGACAGATCGAGCAACAACTCGAGACGACGCAGGTCGTGGTCGCCGAGAAGATCGGCGGCCCTCTGCAACAACCCCGCCGCGGCGGGCATGTCCGAACGGTCGAGCGCGCGCCGCCCGGCTCGTCCCAACCACAAAGACGCGCGCTCGGCTATGGCGTCGGCCATAGCGACTGGTGACCCGAGCTCGTTGTGATAGTTCGCCGCCTGCTCGAGGTGGTAGCCGAGGATCTCCTCATACTCGACCACTCGATCACCCATCTTCGCCTCGAGCCACATCGCGAAGCGCTCGTGGAGCTGAGCGCGCACCATCTTCGCCAAGCCGTCGTACGCGGAGTCGCGGATGAGGATGTGCCCGAACAAGAAGGCGTCCTCGGCGGGGAAAGTCGAGCGCTCCGGGAAGACGAGCTCCTTGCGCACGAGCGTCTGTAAGTGGCTGCCGACCTGTGGTTTGAGGTCTTCCGGGCTCAACTCGGTCACGGCGCCCCACCAGAACGTCTTTCCAATGACCGACGCCTCCTGGATCACCGCGCGCTCCGGCTCCCGCAACTTGTCGAGACGCGCCGACAGCAGCGCCTGGATCGTAGGTGGGACGGTGAGGTCGTCGAGCTCGCTGGTGACCTCCCACCTGCCGTCGCGTTTCTCGAGAACGCCGTCGTCAATGAGGATGCGGACCATCTCTTCGACGAACAGGGGGTTTCCCTCGGCCGACGTCACGATGTTGTCCACTACCTGTCGCGGCAATCCCGTCTGTCCCAGCAGGTTCGCGACCTGCTTCTCGGTGTCTTCGGCCGACAGCGGCTCGAGCACCATCGTCGTCATGTTGGGACGGCCCGAACCCCAGTCGGGCCGCGTCTCGAGCAGCTCTTTACGACTCGGGCAAAGCAAGAAGATCGGCGCGTCCTGCGTCCAGCTGACGAGGTATTCGAGCATCTCGAGGAAGGTCTGCTCCGCCCAGTGGATGTCGTCGAAGAAGACCACCAGGGGTTGCTCGCCAGCCAGGGCCTCGAACATCTTCCGGACCGCCCACTGGATCTCGTGCCCCCCAAGCGACTCCTGCGTCAAGCCGATCGCAGCGGAGATCCGTTCGGAGATGACGGGCGCCTCCGGGTCGGCTCCGATCAACGCTTCCATCTTGCGCCGGGCTTCGTCGACGGTGTCCTCGTCGGTGATCCCGCTCGCGCCCTTAACGGCCTCTCCCAGGGCCCAGAAGGTGATGCCGGTCCCGTAGGGCAGACAGCGCCCCTGCAGGACGCGCGCCGCAGGGAAGTCGCCATCTCCCTCCGACACCCGCTTCAGGAACTCCGCAGTAAGCCGCGACTTGCCTACGCCGGCCGGTCCGAAGACCGTGAACAGCTGACAAGCCCGTTCGTCGACGGCCTTGCCGTACCCGGAGAGCATCGTGTCGAGCTCGTCGTCGCGGCCGACGAGGATCGAGTTGAGCTTCCGGTCAATCGCCTGGGAACCTTCCTCGACGTCGACGACCTTCCACGCGGGCACCTGCTTCGACTTGCCCTTGAGCGTGAGCGGCTCGACTTCTTCGAGGACCGCCGCGTGTGACACGAGCTTGTAGGTGGCCTCGCCTATGAGGATCTCGCCGGGAGGCGCGTTCTGCTCGAGCCTCGCGGCAACGTTCATCGTGTCCCCGGTCGAAAACGCGTCGCCCTGCGTCGTGTCGGTCGCAATTACCTCACCTGTGTTGACGCCGGTGCGAACGAGTAGCTGGAACCCCCACCGCTGCATGAACTCGGCGTTCATCTCGTCCATTGCACGTCGCATCTCGACCGTCGCTCGAACGGCGCGCAACGCATCGTCCTCGTGCACGACCGGCACGCCAAAGACCGCGACGATCGCGTCGCCGATGAACTTCTCGACGGTGCCTCCGTGCGCTTGGAGGATCTCCGACATCTTGGCGAAGTAGCGCGACATCACGGTCTGAACCGTCTCGGGGTCGAGCTTCTCGCCCATGGCGGTCGATCCGGTGAGGTCGCTGAAGACCGCGGTCACGACCTTGCGTTCCTGCTTCTGACCCGAAGTCGGCGGAGCGACCGCGGGGACCGCGGCGCGCTCGACCGCCGGCATCTGCGGCTGCGGCGCAGGCATCGGCCCGACGGGGGCGGGGGCCGGATAGGGCGCGGGCTGGGCAGGCGGTGGGTAGGCCGCCGGCTGAGCGGGCTGTTGATAAGGAGCAGGCGCAGGTTGTGCCGGAGCAGGCGCAGGTGCAGCAGGCGCTGCCGGAGTAGCGGTCGGAGCGTCGGCCGCGGAAGCGGCCCCGGGTTGAGGCGTGCCGCACTCGGGACAGAACTTCGTTCCCGGAGGGTTCTCTATCCCGCAGCCCGGACATTTGGGGATCGCGGGGGGCGGCTGCGGCGTCCCACACTCGGGACAGAACTTGGTTCCCGCGGGGTTCTCGTGGCCGCACTGCGGACAGAAGGGCATGCAAAAAGGTTACGACTTAGCCGCCGAGGTTTCGACGCCCAGTTCGATGCAGGACGCAGCGAGGGAGTGCTTTGGGCTTCCTTCGCTTAACGAATCGACAGGTTTTGTCGACGAAAGAGACGCATAGGTGTCACGAATCCGACAGCAAGATGCGGAACATTCCGATATGCATCGGGTTCTAAAGCGTCGGACTCGGTGCGCTCAGGTAACGGATCGGGGTGCCCCCGGCAGACTGACTAGTCCTTTGGCACTAGGGCCGTAGGCGCATTTGACCAGAACGGACTATTTGCGATGCCGGACGGCGCCTCTAACCTTGCTCGTGAGGGGCGGCCAGTTGAGATCGAGAAGGTGGCAACGTTGACGACTTCCAGGTCAGCACGAACGCTTGTAGCCGGCGCGCTCGTCGCAATGCTCGTCGCAGGGGGCGCCGCATCGGCGTCCGGCGACTCAGGGAGCATGAGGACGCCCTCCCGCCGCCCGGGCGACGCGAAACCAGAGATTCCCGACGGCTTGACGAAAGCGCTTGAGTCCGGGCGTCTCGACCGCGCCGAGTACGCGCTCGAGCGGGCGATGAGCCTGTTCGACCTCGCCGGCGCGCGCGACGACTTCGGCGATGTGGAGCGGCCGGACCCCCACGACGCCACCATGCTCCTGCGCGATCTGGTGCTGCACAAAGATGACCTTTCACCAAGGGAACGACGGCGCGCCAACGAGATCCTCGCGCGCCCCAGCGAGGGAGGGAGCGATCCTCACGGCGACGGCTACCGGCCTAACGCGGTGCGAGAGGCCACCTGCCGTGACGTCAGTCGCAGCGGGGGCAAAGACGTGTGCTTGCACTGGGTGACGAACACAAAAGACGCCTCGACCAACCGTTACGTGAAAAGAGCCGTGCGAACGTTGAAAAAAGTGTGGCGCGTGGAAATCAAACAACTTGGCTTCCGCCCACCCCGCTCGGATCTCAACTCCAAGCCCAACGGCGGAAACCGCCTGTTGGACATCTACTTCGTCGACCTAGGCGACGACGGGCTCTACGGCTACTGCACCACAGACGAACCCCAGGCGGGCGACAAGAAGAGGGTTTCCGCTTACTGCGTCCTAGACAACGACTACTCCGCCGAGCAGTACGACGCCCCCCGGCCCGAGGTCAGCGGCCGTGCCGCTCTGCGCATTACCGCGGCGCACGAGCTCTTCCACGCCATTCAGTTCAACTACGACTGGACCGAAGCCAAGTTTCTGATGGAAGGCACGGCCGTATGGGTCGAAGACGAGGTCTTCGACGCGATCAACGCCAGCTACGCATACCTTTTCGATTCGGCTCTGCACCAGCCCGAGATCCCTCTCGACGCCTTCAACTCGGGGGACGACGGCGAGAACTTCGAATACGGCGCCTTTGTCTTCTTCACCTGGTTGTCGGAGGTATATGGCCCCGAGGAGACCGCGGCCCCCAGGGTTATCCGGCAGGTCTGGAACAAGGCGGGCAAGAGACAGAACGGCATCGGCGCCATTCGAGCAACAACCAAGGAGCGAGGCTTCGGCGGCCCCTCCACTCCGTTCCGCGACTTCTTCGCCTCATGGGGCGCGGCATCGTCGCTGTACGACATGTTCTATTCGGAGGGTTTCGACGGCGGTTGTTCGACAGGGGTCGGCTCATATGCAGACGTGCTTCATTGCT
>JALZCA010000092.1 GCA_030863285.1 Actinomycetota bacterium
CTCCAACCCCCTGCCCGGGCGGGCTTCGCCGCCCCTCGACCTCGCTCCATGACGACGGATCAGCCGCGGGCCGAGCCCTCGGGGCGACGACCTCAAGACGGGCGCTCGGCCTCAGCAATCCGGCCGAGAAGCCCGTTGATGAACCGTCCCGAGTCCTCGGTCGACAGGTCCTTGCCGAGCTGGACGGCCTCGCTGATTGCGACGGGCACGGGAACGTCGTCGGCCCACAACAGCTCGTAGATCGCGATCCGCAAGAGTGTGCGATCCACCACCGGCATCCGCTTGATCGCCCAGCGGTCGGCATAGCGTGCGATCAGCTCGTCGATGTCTGCCTGGTGTTCCTGGACACCCTCGATCAGCTCGGCCGCGTAGCTCATGACCTCGGGTGTCGGAGATCCCGGGCCCTCGCCGTCCGGCTCGTCCTCGGGCCCGGCTATTACCCACCCCTCACTGCCGCGCGCTACGAGGGCCTCGGCCGGTAGGCGGTCGCGGATCTCCGCCTCGTAGAGGACGTCGAGCGCGAGTCGCCGAGCGCTCCGCCGTCCCTTCATCTACGCGACGGACACGGCTAGGCGCGGCCCGTGTACTCGCCGGTGCGGGTGTCGACCTTGATGCGATCGCCGATCCCGAAGAAGAGAGGCACTTGCACGGTGGCGCCGGTCTCGACGGTTGCCGGCTTCAACGCACCCGAGACGCGGTCCCCCTTGACGCCGGGCTCGGTCTGCGTGATCTCGAGCGCCATCGACACCGGGAGCTCGGCCCCCACGGGCGTCCCCTCGTAGACCGGGATCATGCAGGTCGTCCCGTCTTTGAGGAAGCGGCGGGCATCTCCCAACAGGTCTGGGTCGACGTGAACCTGCTCGTACGACTCGTTGTCCATGAACACAAGGCCGGCGTCGTCTTCGTAGAGGTATTGCATCTCTCGCTTGTCGAGCACGGCGAGGTTGACCTTCTCGTCGGCGCGAAACGTCTTGTCGGTCACCGCGCCGGACTTCACGTTCTTGAGCTTCGTCTTGACGAAGGCCTGACCCTTCCCGGGCTTGACGTGCTGGTAGTTCACGATCGTGAACAGCGACCCGTCGATGTCGAGCGTTTGGCCCGGGCGCATGTCGTTGGTCGATATCAAGTCATCCCTCCTGAAGCCTTTTGGTGAGCCTCACAGCTCGATCAGCTCGTCTTTGGGCGCGGTGCTCAGGACCTCCACGCCGTCGGTCGTGACCGCGACGCAGTCCTCGATCCGGAGGCCGTCCCGCCCCGTTTCGTAGAGCCCGGGCTCGACGGTGACGACGTCGCGTGGCGCGAGGACGTCGTCGGACAACCGATGTAGCCGAGGCGCCTCGTGAACCGCGAGCCCCACACCGTGACCGAGACCGTGCTTGAAGTCTCCGGCCGTGTTTGCCTCGTCGATGATCGCACGCGCCGCGGCGTCGACATCTTTTCCGCCGATTCCCGGGCGCATCGACGCGAGCGCGGCGCGCTGCGCCTGGAGGACTACGGCGTGCAACTCGCGCTGCTCGTCGCTTGCCGGTCCCACCACGATGGTGCGGGTGAGATCGGAGCAATAGCCATCGAGCTTGCACCCGAGATCGAGGACGACCAGGTCGCTCTTTTCGATCACGCGGTCTGACGCGGTGTGATGGACGTGCGCGCTGAGGGGGCCGGAGGCGACGATCGGCGGAAACGAGGGCTCCTCGGCTCCGCGCCGGCGAAGCTCGGTCTCGATGAACAGCGCGACCTCGCGCTCGGTCGACTTCCCCGGAACGATGGCGTCGAGCGCCGCAGCAAAGGTCGCGTCGCCCACGCGCACGGCTTCACGGATGCGCTCGAGCTCGACGTCGTCCTTGGTGCGACGGAGTCCTTCGACGGCGTCGGAGGTCGCAACCACGTCACACTTCGTCAAGACGTTCTTCAGACGTTGCCACGTCCCTATCGTCATCGTCTCTGCCTCTACGCCGAGTCGCCGGACGCCCGCCTTTTCGATCACCGGCTTGAGTGAGTCGTTGAGCCGGCGCTCGTAGATCACGATGTCGGCGTCACGCACGAGCGAGGCGGCCCGGGCCTCGTATCTCCCGTCGGTGAAGAAAGTGGCGCCAGAACGATTGACGAGGACCTGCCCGTTCGTGCCGGAGAAACCCGTTAGGTAGCGAACGTTCGTGAGATCGGTAACGAGGAGCGCGTCGACGTCATGCCGCGCGAGTAGTTCGGTTGCCGAAGCCAAGCGGCGGGCGTAATCCATTACGAACCGGCCAGCCCCTTGAGCGCGTGCAGTGCGGCGATATAGGAGTGGACGCCGAAGCCCGCGACGATGCCGGAAGCCGCCTCCGCCGTGACGGAGGACCTCCTCCACGGCTCCCGCGCGTGGATGTTCGAGAGATGCACTTCGATCACCGGATACGGCACCGCCCTCACGGCGTCGGCTATCGCTCGACTGGTGTGCGAATAGGCAGCGGGATTCAAGATCGCGCCGGCGACACCGTCGATGGCGTCGTGAAGTAGCTCGATGATCTCGCCCTCTTGCGCGCTTTGGTGGATCGTCACCTCGAACCCGATCTCGCCGGCGGCTTCCCGGATCGCATCGTCAATCTGCGCAAGCGTCGAGGTTCCGTAAACCGACAGCTCGCGAGTGCCGAGCAGGTTCAGGTTGGGCCCGTGGATGACCAGCGCCTTCACTGTGCGAGTCTCTCCCCGACTTGATCGAGTGCGTCTTGCGTTGCGAACACGCCGGTTCGCACCGTGGTTCTGCCGTCGCGCGTCTCCAGCAGAACGAACCGTACTCCGCGGTCGTACTTCTTATCGTGTCGCCAGGCCTCTTCGAGCTCACGCACGTCGACGTCAATCGATACGGGAAGCCCTACCGCTGCAAGGACGCGCCGGTGCTGCTCGACTACATCGTCGTCGATCATCCCCAGCACGCTCGCCAAATGGGCGGCGGCCATCATGCCAATCGCGACCGCCTCGCCGTGTCGTAGATCGCCGTAGCCGGCAAGACGTTCGAACGCGTGGGCGAAAGTGTGGCCGTAGTTCAAGTGCGCACGTTCTCCGGCCTCGCGCTCGTCGCGGCCGACCACCTCCGCCTTGATCCGCACGCAGCGCTCGACCACGTCGGTAAGAAGCGCAGCGTCGGCCGCCAAGAGGTCGGTGGCCTTGTTCTCGACCAGGTCGAGGAGCGAGGCGTCGCGGATGAACCCATATTTCACGACCTCGGCCAAGCCGCTTGCGATCTCTGAGCGCGGCTGGGTGGCAAGGAAATGGATGTCGCAGACGACAGCTGCGGGTTGGTAGATCGTCCCCACGAGGTTCTTGCCCTGCCGAAGGTTGACGCCCGTCTTCCCGCCGATTGCCGCGTCTACTTGACCGAGCAAAGTCGTTGGGACGTTGACGAGCGGAAGCCCCCGATTGAACGTCGACGCGACGAACCCTGCAACGTCGGTCACGACGCCGCCACCGAAAGCGACCACGACGTCATGGCGGTGGGCTCCACTCGACGCGAGGCGGTCGTAGATCTGCTCGGCCGTTGCGAGAGTCTTCGATTGCTCGCCCGGCCCGAGCACGATTCGGTGCATCGAGGCGGGAAGTTCCTCCAGCGAAGCCATGCTTTGTCGAGCCAGGTCCTCCAGGTCGGCGTCGGTGACCACGAAGACGTTCTCGGCATGGTTTAAGGCGTCCGCGACCACCGCCAGACGCGCGCAGGTTCCGCGGCCGATGACGGCGTCGTAAGGCGCCATCGGCACTTCCACGCGGACGCGGCGGTCGGTCACGCGAGGACGCTCGACGCCGACCGAACGCATGATCTCGGCTACCACCTCGTCGATCGAGCGCCCGCTCGTCTCGACGACTACTCCGGCCGCCTCTTCGTAGAAAGGACGGCGTCGTTCGTAAAGCGCCGTGGGATCGGAACGAGCGAGCATCGGTCGGTCGGCATCGTTGCCGATCCTGCCGAGCAGGTCCTCGAGCGGCGCATCCAGGAACACGACCGTCGCGTCTTGTAGCGCGGCGCGGTTCGACTCGTCCACGACGACTCCTCCACCTGCGGCGATGACCGCTCCCGGACCGGACAAGACATGCGCGAGCGCTTGTCGCTCCGTCTCTCGGAACGACTCCTCGCCGTGGTCCTCGAAGATCTCTCGGATGGACGTGCCCGCGACGCGCTCGATCTCCGCGTCGAGGTCGACGAACGGCAGGTTCATCTTCTGCGCGAGAGCGCGCCCGACCGCCGTCTTACCGGCCCCCATGAAGCCGACCAGCACGATCACGGCCGCCTACTCGCGCGGATGTGAGCGCGCGGCGACGCGCTCCCGGTAGCGCGCGACGGCGTCGACCAGCTCATCGAGAGTGTCGCCGCCGAACTTGTCCATGACGACGTCGGCCAGGACCAGCGCAACGACGGCCTCGCAGACGACCCCCGCCGCCGGGACCGCGCACACGTCGGTTCGCTCCTGGAAGGCGTCGGATGGATCGCCCGTCTTCATGTCCACGCTGCGAAGTCGTCTCTTCAGCGTCGACAGAGGCTTCATCGCAGCGCGCATCCGCAGCGTGCCGCCGATCGTGATCCCGCCCTCGGTGCCCCCGGCTCGATCCGTTGCCCGGGACAAGCCGGTCTCTATCTCGTCGTGAGCTTCGGAACCTCGTCGCTCGGCCAGCGAGAACCCGTCGCCGATCTCGACCCCCTTGATCGCGGGGACCGCCATGAGCGCACCGGCGAGCATCCCGTCGAGCTTCCGGTCCCAGTGGACGTATGAACCGAGGCCGGGAGGGACACCCTCGACGATCACCTCGATGGTTCCGCCGAGAGAATCGCCGGCTGCACCGGCCTCATCGATCGCCGCAACCATCCCGCGCCCGGCCTGCTCGTCGTAGCAACGCACCGGCGATGCGTCGATCGCTTCGAGGTCGGCCACCCGCGGTCGTAGGCCGTCCGGCGCGGCGGCCGAACCGATTCGCACGACGTGGGACAGGATCCCCATCCCGAGGCGTTCGAGCAAGATCTTGGCGACCGCCGCTATCGCGACGCGGGCCGCGGTCTCGCGCGCGCTCGCGCGCTCGAGGACGTTGCGAGCGTCGTCGAACCCGTACTTCAACATCCCGGGAAGATCGGCGTGGCCGGGACGGGGCCGGGTCAACTCGCGTCCGCCGGCATCTCCCTCGACGGGCATGACGCGTGACCACTTCTCCCATTCGGTGTTCTTGATGAGGATCGCCAGAGGGCTGCCGAGCGTCAGACCCGCGCGCACGCCGGAGAGGACCTCGAGCGCATCCTTTTCGATCTTCATACGAGGGCCGCGCCCGTAGCCGTGGCGCCTGCGGGCGAGCTCGTCCTGGATGTCCTTGATCGCAATGGGGAGACCGGCAGGAAGTCCCTCGAGGATCGCAACGAGGCCGGGGCCGTGCGACTCGCCGGCGGTCAGGTATCTCAGTCTTCCCATGGGTCGATTCTCGCACCGCCAGCGGCTCGGCCTGCTCGTTCGGTCACGACGCGAGCGAACTCAGGTGATGCGGCAAAGCAGGTAGATGCACCCGGGGGGCCATTCCGACCGCTGCCACTTCAGCCTGTTGGGTACGCCGCCTTTGTATGTGCTGCGGCGCGGAAGGGGGCAGGCGGCCCGCTTGCTGCGGCGCGACCGGATGTCGCTCACTTGAGGATCTCCTCGCCCTCGCAGACCGTGAACTGGTCGTCTCCGTAAAGGACGGTCGCGCACTCGCCCGAGGTCGACAGCAACTCGAAGTTCTCGGCGAACGTCTCTCCCTCTCCGACCTCGTAGACGACGTCGTCTACCTGGATCGAGGCCCCGTTCTCCGTGATCGCTATGACCGAGACGGAGTGCCCCTCGACGGTCTCGCCGTCCGTTCCTCCCGGAGGCGCGTCGTCATCGTCGATGTCGCCGTCCCCGTCCGTGTCGGTCGGCTCTTCTCCGGTGTCGGTCGGCTCTTCTCCGGTGTCTCCCGTGTCACCGGTATCGCCGGTCTCCCCACCTGCGTCCGCGGTGAGGAGAGGGTCGAACGGGTCGCGCGAGGCGAAGACCTCGAACGTCTTTACCGGCGGCTTGCCGCCTCCGTCTCCGCCGTTGCCTCCACCTCCTCCCACGCCCTCTTCGGGAGGGGGAGTCGTGACGCCGGGACTCGTCGGGGGCGTCGCGATCTCCTCGGTCGCGTCGTCTCCGCCGCGTAGGAAAAAGAACCAGAACAGCGCGAGCAGCACCAGTATCGCTCCGAGAGCGATTGCGACCTGCCGGCCGGAAACCTCCCGGCGGCCGCCCTCGGGAGGGACGGTCTCCATCTTCGCCGTGTCTTGGGGTTCGGTTGCCATGTTCCTTCTCCTAGGACGTCGGCGCCGGCGAGGGCGCGGCCGTAGTCGGTGCCGGTGCGGGACTCGCCCCGGGCGCGGGCGAAGTCCCGGGGGCCGGTGTCGTTCCGGGGGCGGGTGTCGCCCCGGGCACCGGCCCAGGAGCTGCCTCCGGCAATTCGAAAAAGATGCGCGCGGCGATGCTCAGCGTGAGGTCGCCCTCGCCGGTCGCCGCCGTGGCGGTCGTAGTGGTCCCGGCGCCCTGCGTGCCCGCGTCCTCGCTGGTGATCGACAACGTGTCGATCCGGACGGCGCGATCGAGGGCGTAGATACGCCGCACGAAGTCCTGCAACGAGAAGTAGCCACCGCGCGCGGTGATCGTTGCTCGGATCTCGCCCAATGGGGCTCCCTCAGGGGGCGCATCGGGAAGCTCGGGAGTGACCTGATGGAAGCCGACACCGGCGAGGTTCGCGGCCTCCTGGACCTGGTAGATGAAGTTCGCGACCTCGTCATCCTGCGGAACGAAACCGCGGATCTGCTCGAGCGTCGCATTGAGCTCGGGGGCGTTTGCCTGGAGCTCCTGCAACTGATCCAGCTGGAGTTGCAGGCTCTGGTTCTCGTTCTGGGCGGCGACGATCTGCTCGTTCACGTCGGCGAGCTCTCCCTGACGCGGCCGAATGAACAGCAGGAAGAACAAAATGCAGACGACGACTACCGCGACGGCGGCAAGGATCACCCTCGTTCGGCCGCTCACTGCTGTTCCTCCTCTTCGAGATCGCCCTGGAAGCGACCGCTGAGCGCGTTCTGGTTGAGCTCGAGCGTGCTCGTGAAGTCGAATGCGTCGGCCGGCTGGAACTCGTCGGTAAGGATGGCGTCTTCGAGGTATACGGCCTGGAACCGCTCGGAGATCTCCTGACGGACGAGCCACTTCGCGACGCCCGGCATCGTCAAGGAAGTTCCCTCGAACCGGATCCTGCCGGTCGGCGCCCGCGCCGTGACGCGTATCGGCGCGGTTTCGGTCCCCACGGGTGCGGCGCCCTCGGTCGCCCCTACCGACCCCTCCAGCCTCGTAAGCCAGAGCTCTCCCGGCGTCGCCATCGCTACCTCTGTCAAGAGCACCGGCCAGTCGACGTCACCGGCCATTACGGAGACAAGCGCTTGTTGCTTTCGCTCGACCTCCGCCTGGAGGTCTGCGAACTGCTGCAGCTCGGCTATCTGACGACGCAGGTCCTCGTTTTGAGCCTCGATCGTGGCGAGCTCCTCCTTCGAGTTGTCGACGTCGAAACCGAGCTTCACGAACCAGACGACGAGCAGGAGCACGACCAGGAGACCAGCGAGCAGGACGGCCAGGATCGCCCGGCGGTCCCGCTGGGCCTGACGATAGGTATCGGGAAGGAGCTCAATGCGGCGCATCATGGGCCCGACGCTCCAATCGCAAGACCGACCGCGGCGGACGCGACCGGCTCGACCTGCGCGATCTGTTCCGAGGTCAATCCGGACTTCGACACGTCGACCTCGCCAAGCGGCCTACCCGGTTCGGCCTGCAGCCCGACCGTCTCCTCGAGCTGCGGGATGAGCCCAGGCGTTAGCGATCCGCCGCCCGTGACGATCAACGACGTGAGCGGCTCGCTGTCTTCTTGCGAGGAGTAGTAGTCGAGCGACCCCCGGATTTCGTCGACCAGCGTGTCGACCCGGTTCGCGATGATGCCGCGCGCCTCAATGGGCCCTGCCATCCGTCCCATGTCGAGTTTCAATGCCTCGGCCTCTTCGTACGAGAGGTCGAGTCCCTCCGACAGCGACATCGTCGGGTCGTCGCCACCGACCAGAAGGATGCGCACGAAGCGCGCCTCGCCGTTGTGGTGGACGATGATGTTCGTGACGCCGGCGCCGATGTCGACGACGGCCTCGGCCCCCGCGACGCCCATCTCACCGCGCGCCGCGGGACTGACCGCGCGCGCTACCGCAAACGGCGCGAGATCGACGCCGGCGGGAGTGATCCCCCCCGCGCTCACGGTCGAGAGGAAGCTCTCGACCATTTCGGTCTCGGCTGCAACGAGCAGGACGCGCATCATGTGCTCCTGCTCCTCGGTCATGTAGTCCTCGATGATCTGGAAGTCGAGCTCGGCGGCCTCAACGGGCATTGGTATGTGGTCCGCAACCTGGTAACGAAGCGAGGAACGGAACTCCTTCTCGTCCAGATAGGGCAGGTCGACCTGGCGCACGACGACGCGCTGGTTCGCAACACCGATGACGGCGCGCTTCGACCGGAGCTTCGCCCGCTTCCACAACTGCGAGATCGCCTCGGAGACCGGGCCGGGATCGCGGATCTCGCCGTCGACGACGGCGCCCGGCTCCAGCGCGACCTGGCCGAACGCGACGAGCGACACGCCGCCTTTCGTACGCGCGACTTGCGCGGCGCGCACCGCGCTCGTCCCGATGTCGAGACCGATGTTGGGACCGGACGTCAGAGCCATCAGCCGTCGTCCTCGAAATGGACGGCGCGCTCGTCGAGGTAACGCGCCACGTCCTTGCGACGGATGCGATAGTTCTTGCCCACGCGCACGGCCGCGAGCTGTCCCGACTTGATCAGCCGGTAGACCGTCATGTTGGACACCCGCATGAGCTGGGCGACCTCGCCGACGGTGAGGAGCGGGTCCTCGAAGTCCCGTCCCGGCATCACTTCACCTTTCTATGGAGCCTCCACCCCGGCGATGGAGACCTCCCGCCTTATCAACGGGCATCGGTATTCAACAGTCTTTAACAACAATGGTCAATA
>JALZCA010000117.1 GCA_030863285.1 Actinomycetota bacterium
CTACCGCGGCATGAGCGATAGCCCACGCGAAGCGCTCGTCGTCGTCCGAGCCGAGTCGTAACTCGAGGTCTTGGGAGACGAACGTGGTCTCGGCAGACTCCGCGACCTCCGCCATAGTCCGAACGGCATCGACGGGGTACCGCCCGACTGCGGTCTCCTCCGACAACATCAGCGCGTCGGTTCCGTCGAACACCGCGTTGGCGACGTCGGTCACCTCGGCGCGCGACGGAAGCGGCTCGTTGGTCATCGACTCGAGCATCTCGGTGGCCGTAATGACCGGCTTCCCCGCGCGGTTACAGGCTCGGATGATCTCCTTTTGGAGGAGAGGCACGCGTCGCAACGGCGTCTGGATCCCGAGGTCGCCGCGAGCGACCATGACGGCGTCGGAGGCTGCCACGATCCCGTCGAGGTTCTCGACTGCCGAGGACGTCTCGACCTTCGCGACAAGCAACGGGCGTATGGCTCGCTCCGGAAGAGCCGCGCGTGCCTTTTCGATATCCCGCGCGTCGCGAATGAACGAGAGGCCGACGAGATCGACCTCCATGTCCACCGCTACCTCCAGTGCGCGGCGGTCGGCATCGGTGAAGGCTTCTAGTCGCAATTCGGCCGCGGGGAGATGCATGCCCTTGCGCGACCGAACCGTGCCGCCGCGTACGACCTCGGTGACGACGTCACCGCCATCAATCTCGCTCACTCGCAGAATCACCTCGCCGTCGGCGAGATAGACCTCGTCCCCCACTGAAACGACACTCGGGAGGTCGTCGACCGTCGTCGACACGCGCTCGCGGCTCCCGTCCACTTGGTCCGAGGTGAGGGTGAAGTGGTCGCCGCTCTCCAGATCGACTGCATCGTCCTTGAACGGGCCCGTACGCATCTTCGGCCCGGGCAGGTCGGCAAGAACGCCGACGGTCCGGTTCTCCTCCTGTGCAATCGCGCGCACGCGTCGAGCCACGTCTGCATGTTCTGAGTGGTCGCCGTGCGCGAAGTTCAGGCGAACGACATCGACGCCGGCGCGCACGAGCTCACGCAGCACGCCATCGCCGCGCGACGCGGGTCCGATGGTCGCGACGATCTTCGTCCGTCGCGTCGGGTTCTCAGGCGCGGGTCTTGCCCGTCTCGAGGGAGCTGGTTGCATCGGTCGGAGGTGCAAGCTCTTGCGATCCCGAACCCGAGTCAGGCGCCAGCTCCAGCAACTCCTCGAAGTCCATGACCTTGCGCTCCGGGGGCAGATCGACTTCGACATCGGTCCCGAAGTCGAAATAGGTCGTGTCCACGATGTTCGTCAGGGTTTCGCCGCTGGGACCCAACGGCATCGGCATTTCGAGGCGTTGACGCACCATACGACCGCTCGAGTCCAGCCAGACGTCCATCGGTATGCGCGATGTCCCCATCATGCGCACGACGGTCTCGAGCGAGGATCGAACGTCTTCCGGTAGGTCGGTCTCGAGGAGCTTGTCGAAGTCGACCATCGAGGAGTAATGAGTTGCCGGCTTGCCCCTGACCTCTTCCTCGCCGACTTCTTCGACCTCCACGACGCCCTGGGTGTACAAAGCCTGCGAGCTGGCGTCGGACTGACCGAATCGCATGAGCGCGCCGAGATCGATCCCAACTTGCTCGCCGATCTCGTTGATGTTCACCCGGATCCAGGGCTTCATCTGTGGCGGCAGCTCGCCCCCGTACTGACGCAACATGTCCGTCATGTTCATGTACATGAACGGCAGATCCATGATCGTTTTCATGGTCATCTCGCCCAACTGGGGAAGGGCCTCTTGCGTCATCGTTACCGTGAGGTAGCCGGTCTTGGCTTCGTAGTCGTAGGCACCGCTGCCCGTCCCGGTCATGGCGCCACCGCCCGCAGCCTCTGGCATCTGCGTTGACATCTTCATCGCAACACGCGCGCTCTTCTCCTCGAGCAGAAGCTCGCCCGATCCGGCCACGAGCTCGACGACGCGCGCCTCTTCCTGCGAGAGCTCCTCGGTTGGGCTCGCCTCGTCGGGGGTTGTCTCCGGTTGCGATCCACACCCGCCAATAACCAAGAGAGGCACGACGAACCAAGCGGTGGCGCTCCGGCGATTCACGAGGCGCATCTTTCCCCGCGCACCGGCCGACCTAACCGTGGAGCGGTTTGCCGGCAAGCTCGAGGAACGTCTCGCCGACTGCTTCCGACAGAGTTGGGTGCGCGTGCATCAACTCGGAGAGCTCATCAGGATACGCCTCCCACGACGTCACGAGTTGCGCCTCCGTGATGAGGTCGGAAGCGCGGGGGCCGACGATGTGCACACCGACGACGGCGCCATCCTTCTCGGCGACGGTCTTCACGAACCCCTGCCCGCCGCCGAGCATCACCGCGCGCGCAATCGCAGAGAACGGATAGCGCTTCGTTACGACGTCGAGGCCAGCCTCCTTAGCCTTCTGCTCGGTCAGTCCGACCGCCGCGACCTCGGGCTGGCAGTAGATGACGTGCGGGACGTTCTTGTAGTCCATGGGCGTGGGGTTTTCGCCGGCGATGACCTCGGCGACCTTCTGCCCCTCGGCGAAGGCGACGTGGGCGAGTTGCGGGTGTGGCCAGTTCGCGTCGGGAACGTGTATTGCGTCGCCGATCGCGTAGACGCCGTCGACGCTCGTCTTGAAGAGAGGGTCGGTGAGGATGTAGCCGCGGTCGGTCTTGACGCCGGCGTCGTCGAGGCCGATGTCGTCGGTGCGGGGGCCGCGCCCGATGGCAACGAACATCCGGTCTGCGGTCAATGTTTCGGCCGACCCGTCTTTTTCGATCTTCACCTCGACACCGGACTCGGTCGTGTTCGCGCCCTTGACCTCGACGCCGAGGTGGAACTTGATCCCGCGCTTCTCGAGCAACTTCAGCAGAGCGGTCGAGATGTCGTCATCTTCTGCCGGCGCGATCTTGGGGAGCATCTCGACGACGTGGACCTCGGCACCGAACGAGCGATAAACGCTGGCGAACTCGAGCCCGATGTAATTGCCGCCGACGACGACCACCGAAGAAGGGATGTCCGACGCGACGAGCCCGTGGTTCGAGTTGTGCACTTTGTCGCCATCGGCCTTTATGAAGGGGAGATCGCGTGGGAACGACCCGGGTGCGAGGACGATCCCCTTGTCTGCGGAGAGCGTCCGTTCGCCCCCGTCGGATTTGACGACGACGGTCTTGTTGTCCCTCAGTACGCCGCGGCCCTCGACGAGCTCGATGTTCTTCTTTCTCTTGACGAGCGTCGACAGACCCTTGTACATCCGGCCGACCACCGAGTCCTTGAAGTTCAGAACCTTGCCCCAGTCGACCTCGGGTTCGGATTGAACGAGGATGCCGAAGTCCCCTGCATGGTGGAACTCATCGACGAGCTCGGCGGCGTGCAGGAGGGCCTTTGTAGGGATGCAGCCCCGGTGCAAGCAGGTGCCGCCGACCTTGTCGCCCTCCACGAGGGCCACCGACAGCCCCAGCCCCTCCGCCCGGAACGCCGCCGCGTAGCCGGCGTTGCCGCCACCGAGAATGACTACGTCAAAGGAGTCGGATCCTTCAGCCACAACGCCCTCCAGCCCTAGAGATCAACCGGCGGGATCGCCGTCACGGCGCGGCGCGCGGCGCTCCTCGTCTACGAAAACGACGATACACGCCCCCCGATCCCTCAGATGAAGGTGTCACAGGCGCGGCGTACGATGTCACCTCATGAAAGGGGATCGGGTAGAGATCGTCGTCGACGTCGGCGAGGGCACGAAGACCTACGAGATCGTCGCTACGAAGGCGGGCCGGCGGGTCGAGATCTCGAACGTGCGCGGGACGATCGAGGTTACCGAGACGACGCGAACCGGCGTCGAGGTCCGCACCGCGCGCTTCATGGCAGCGCGGGTGGTCGCGGTCATCGAGTACCCGGCGGACGACCCAACGAGCGACGGACGCCCGCGCAAGGCCCCCGACAACCAGTCCTCGCTGCTCTAGCACTTCGTTCTTTGCTACCAATCGCTCGCTGAGAGCGTGATTTTGCACAAAGAACGTCTGGGAAGGCGTGAACGGCCTCCGCTCGGCACCTTCTCTAGAGCTGAACGCCGCAGTGTTTGCAGTAGGGAGCGTTGGGCGAGACGAGGCCTCCGCACTCAGGGCATCTCCCGGGGCTCACCGCTCCACTGCGCGCCTTGCGGGCGGCTGCTATCGCCAGGGCTCCGAAGAGGACGACGAAGGCGAAGATGATCACCGCAGTCGAGTCGAAACCGGCCGCCAACCCAAGCGCGAGCGCCACCGCGACGCCGAGGACGACGAGAACGGTAACGGCGCTAGTCATCGCTTCGCAGGCAAGAACCGCCAAAGATGCGAAGCGCTCACGAAAACACGCGGTTCAACCACTCGAGCACGGTCTTGACGGCACGGTCGTCGCGTCGAAGCTGGTGCGCGCCGCCGTCGAGGATCACGAGCTCGGCTTTGCGCGCACGGTCCGCTATACGGCTCGCATGATCGACGGGCACGACGTCGTCGTCGGTCCCGTGAACGACAAGCGTGGGTACTTTGACGTCGACGATCGACGCTTCGGTCACGACGGTCTCGAACTCTGCCGCCCACGCGGTTGGGTCTGCGAGCGTCTCCTCGCTTAAGGGCATCCCTGCTTCCTCGGTAATCCTGCTGACGGCCGCTGCGGGATCGCCCGCGAAAGAGACCCAGGCCGCCGGCGCGGCCAACAACGCGACCGCGTCCACGGGAGCGCCTCGTTTGATCGCCTCGACCGAGACACATCCTCCGGCCGACGACCCAACAAGGGCGAGGGGCAGGCCCTGCGCGCCGTCAAGGGTGCGAGCCGAATCGATCGCCGCGCGCGCGTCGCGCACCCATCCCTCGATCGAGAAGTGACCTTGCGACGCGCGCACGCCGCGCATCTCAACCCACGCGGCCGCCCAACCCTCCTGGGCGAAACGGCGAGCCAGACCCGGATATCCCTCGTCGTCGGGATCGGGCGGGGCCGTCGACGGGATCCCGTGCAAGAGCACGACAACGCCGCGGGCCTCGTCCGGGACGTAGGCGCCACCGGCGAGCCGCAACCCATCGCAGACGATGGAAAGACGCTTCTGCTCGGGCGTCACTCCTCCACCACGATCTCGCCGACCATGCCGTGATCCTCATGAGGGATGCAGAAGTACGAGTACGTGCCGGGTTCGTCGAACGTGAACGAGTACGTCTCGCCCGGGTCGACGATTCCCTCCGCTACCGAATCGCGCGCCGCGGCCTCGTCGGGAAGGTCTCCGCTCGAGAAGTACTCCCCCTCGGGAACCTCGCCGTCGTAAGCGGTGACGGTATGCGGCTCGTCGTCGTCGTTCGTCCATGTGACCTCGGTCCCGCTCGAGACAGTGAGCGAGTCGGGATCGAAAACGTGGCCGGCGGTCATCGACACCGCCGGTTCTTGGCTGCCGGAGTCCGAGGAGCACGCCCCGAGCAACACCAAAGAGATCAGGACCGCGATCGTCTTGTGCATGAGATGGAGACTAAGCAGTAAGCAGGCCCGTCGCGTACATGAAGACGAGGCCGACGATGAATCCGACGGCGTTCGACGCCGATGCAAACGAGCGGTCCCGGCCCATCGAGGCGGCGATCTGCCACACGACCTGGGCTATCGCTCCGGCGGCCACGCCAAAAGCCAGGGCCCCCCACGCAGGCGAGAATGCAAACCCACCGAGCCACGCGCCCGCAACCGTCGGCAACCCGGCGACCGCACCGAACCCGACGAAGTGCTTCCATGCCGGTCGCTTCTGCGCCGAGCCGAGGGGGGCGATGATCGCGATCCCTTCGGTCGTGTTGTGCAGGGCAAACCCGAGTACCAGGAAGGTCCCGAGGGCAACCTCGCCGACCGCGAGCGCGGCCCCCACCGCGAGCCCCTCACCGAGGTTGTGGAGCCCGATCCCCGCGGCGATGAGATAGGCGAGAGCCAACGCTCCACCCGCGGCGGTCCGCGTCGATGCGCCCCGCTTCTTCAAGAAACCCTGCAGCGCGACCAAACCCGCTACCGCGACGAGCGCGCCGATCGCGAACAGGCTCAGCGCGTCGAGCGACGCCGGGGCCTCGCCGGATAGCTCGAGCCCCTCAGCGACGGTGTCGACCAGCAAGAAGACGAGAAGGCCGACCGTGAACGCGAGGAAGAAGTCGAGCCACTTCCTGGAGACGCGCCTGAGCGCCGAGAACCACAGGAGGCCCACGGCGATCGGGACGACACCTATGTAGATGCCGAGCAGGGCGTAGACGCCGAGGGTCGACGCGTCGGCCTCCGGTGTGAGGGCCGCGGCCTCGACCTCGTGATCGATGACCACGCCCGTCGACGTCACGATCGCAATGCGCACCGGTAACCCCTCGTCCCACGGATACGGGATCGTCATCTCGGTCGTTTCGAGTCGACCCACGCTCCTGTCGTCCATCTCGAACGCCCAATACGACTCGTTCACCTGGACCTGTGCGATCGACACCTCGTCGGGACCGTCGTTGCGCAACTGCAACTCGATCGCGTCTTCGGTAAAAACCGTCCGCTCGACCGCGAGGGCCTCGACTGGAGGGACCTCGCGCAACGACCCGATCGGATTGAACGCGAGGAACAACGCGATCAGAGCTGCAATTACCGCGAGCGGAACGAGAGCCGCAAGCCAAGTCGGCAACCGGCTTGCCCGGGCGGCTGCGGACGTCGCCATCAAGTCACCTCGAAAAAGCTCATCCAGCCGAGGTCGGCGAACTCGGTTTGGTGCGCGTGGAACATGTAGCGGCCCGGCTCGTCGTAGGTGAATTCGATCATGTGCCGCTCGGCCTGACCCATCGAGATGATGTCGGTGAACTCGTCGGGAACGAGCGAAGTACCGGTCCGGTAGAGATCGAAGAAGTTCCCGTGGATGTGGATCGAATTGATGGGGTCGAATTCGGTGACGTTGACGACATGTGCCCGCTGCAGGTCGCCGCGTCGGATCTTGATCGGATCATTCAGGTACGCAAACGCGACCGTGTTTACCGCGTAGACCTCGTTCTCGTTGTCGAAGTTCGTATCGAACGCGTTCATTACCATGACCATCTCGTTAGCGTCCTCGCGACCCTTCTTCGGGTCGACGATGAAAGCGCCGTAGAGCCCGCGGTGGATGTGTTGCGCCAGCGGGAGCGAGTGGCAGTGGTACAGATGCGTGCCGAACGGCTCCGCGATGAAGTCGTAGACGAACGACTCGCCGGGGCGCGCCTCTCCGGCCCCCGGAACTCCGTCCATCCCGGCCCTGTGGATGCCGTGGAAGTGGATGGTGTGGTTGTGCGACGAGGCGTTGACGAGCTCGATGCGTATGCGGTCGCCCTCGTTCGCCCGAATCGTCGGGCCGGGCACGCGGTTGTTGTACGTCCATGCAGGAAAGAAGATCCCAGGCGCGATCTCGATCTCCTTGTCGACGGCAAGGAACTGGTACTCGCGCACCGTCCGACCCGAGGAGTCTCTCGAGACCTCGCCGTAGTCGAAGTCGGTCAGGATCTTCATCGGATCGAAGCCGTTGCGCGCGTGATCGACGCTGCCCACGGCACCGTGTCCGCCGTGCGCGTGAGCTGCATGTGCGTGTCCGCCTCCGTGGCCGTGATCCATTTGACCGGCGGCGAGGTCGCGTCCTCCGAGCACGGCTGCGCCGCCCACCGCTCCGGCGGCACCGAGCGTCTTTAGAAAGCGCCTGCGATTCAGAAGACCCATACGGCCTCCGACAGCTCGCGCGACAAAGCGGTGACCTCTGCGCCCTCGTCGACGCGCACGAAAACGGGACCCTCCACCGGTCCCCGGTCCACGACGTCGAGGCGCGCGCCGGGACGGATGCCGACCTCGTCGAAGTAGCGCAACGCCTTCGCTTCGCCGTCGGGGACGTGGCCGACCGAGACCTTCTCGCCCTCCGCGACGTCCCACAGCTTGCGCGGCCGTCCCGGTCCGGCATCCGGAAGGCTTCCGTCTTTCGTGGGGATCGGATGACCGTGCGGATCGCGCGTCGGGTGACCGAGGTGGGCCGCGATGCGCTCCTCGAGGTCCTCGGAGAGCGCGTGCTCGAGGATCTCGGCCTCGTCGTGGACCTTGTCCCAGGGGACGCCGAGCGCCTCGGCGAGATAGGTCTCGAGGAGACGGTGGTGGCGGATGACCTCGAGTGCGATCTTGCGGCCGGCCTCGGTCAGCGAGGCGCCGCGGTAGGGCACGTAGGCGACCAGCCCCAGGGCATCGAGTTTCTTGAGCATGTTGGTTGCGGACGCCGCCGAGACGCCGAGGCGTTGAGCGACCGCGCTCGTCGAGGCGATCTCGTCGCCGTCGGCGCTCTCGATGGCCCAGACGGTCTTCACGTAGTCCTGCACGGCGGGCGTAGGGGTGCTGGTCATCGGGCGAGTTTAGCCGAGGCTAATGCAGGGTTCAACCATGGCTATACGCGGGGACGGCGACAGACCCTAGGCTTGGCGGATGGCTCGCTCCGCGGCCGCGCCACAGCGCGCCGCCCTCATCGCCCTCCTCGTCACATGCGTACTGACGATCGCCAAGCTGGCCGCCTGGACCGCGACCGGGAGCCTCGCGATCCTGTCCCAGGCGCTCGACTCCGCCCTCGACATCGTCGCCCTCGGACTCGTTTTCTTCGCGGTCAGGATCGCGAACAAGCCGGCCGACGACTCGCACCACTACGGCCACGGGAAGGCCGAGAACCTCGTTGCCTTCACGCAGACCCTGTTCCTCGGAGCGATCGTGGTCGGGGTCATCGTCGAGGCGATTCGCCGCCTCCAATCCGACGAGACGGGGATCGAAGCTCCGTGGTTCGCTCTCGCGCTCCTCGCGGCCTCCGCGCTGGTCGACGTCGTCAGGGTCGCCTGGCTCATGCGGGAGGCGCGGGCGGAGGGCTCGGATGCCCTGCGGGCGGGAGCGCTCAACATAGCGACCGACCTCGGAACTGCGTTGATCGCGCTCGCAAGCCTGGTCGCCGTGCGGATGGGGATCGAGGATGCCGACGCTCTCGGGAGCCTCGCCGTCGCGGGGGCCGTTTCGGTGGCGGCAGTGCGGCTCGGCCGCCGCTCGGTCGACGTGTTGATGGACCGCGCTCCCGGGGATCCGGTCAGAGCCATAGCGGACGCCGCTGCGTCGGCGGAGGGAGTAGCGGAAGCGCGGCGAGTGCGCGTACGAGCCAGTGGGAAACAACTGTTCGCCGACGTTACCGTCGCGGCCGGCCGAACCGCCTCGCTCGAACGGGCACACGACATCGCGGAGGAGGTCGAGCGCGCGATCGACGACGTCGCTCCCGGTGCCGACGTCGTCGTGCACGTCGAGCCCGTGTCCGAGACGAGCGGGCTAGTCGAACGTGTCCAAGCGGCCGCGAGCCGCGTGGCGGGCGTGCACGAGGTCCACAACGTGTTGGTTCACGCCTTCGACGAGGATGGCCGGCGGCGCCTGCAGGTCTCCCTACACGCCAAAGTCGGTCGGGACGTCTCGCTTGCGGAAGCTCACGAGATCTCCGAGACGATCGAGGCAGCGGTGGCCGACGACCTCGGCCCCGGAGCGCGCATCGATACGCACATCGAGCCCCTCGAACGCACGACATACGGTCGCGACGTCACCGCCAAGCGGCGCGACATCGTGTCGTCCGTTCTCGATGCGGCTCTCGAGGAAGGCGACGTCAAGGACTGCCACGAGGTCCTCGTTACTTCAAGCGAGACCGGGCTCTCGATCGTGGCTCACGTGCGCGGCAGCCACGACCTCCCGCTGGAACGCATCCATGAGGCATCCGAACGAATCGAGAACAAGATCCGGTCGACCCACGACGACGTTGCGTCGGTGCTGATCCACTTCGAGCCGACCTAGAGGCGCCGCGTCCTTCGATCGAGGCGCGCGTTCGTCGAGAGCAACAGGAGCGGAAGCACGATGCCGATCCCGAGAACGACCATCTGGCTTATGGCCTGAGTGGAGTCGTAGCGATCGAGGTGGAGAAGATGAAAGATGAAGTGCGGAATCGAGAACACGACCCAGCCGACGAGGGCCGCACGCACGACGTTCTTCTCGAGTCCGATCGCCGCCCAGATGAGCAGCACGGCAAAGGCGAGGTTGAAGGCGCCGACGTCGCGCACGAGATGCTCGCTGTAACGAGGCAACTGCGACACCCACGCCAAGCTGGGGAGCGGGAAGTCATCGAAGAAGGAACGAGGGGCGACGAGCGCCCACACCGCTACTATGCCTGGGCCGATCGCCAGGAACCAGAGCCCGGCCCGCAGGCGCGAACGCCCGCGCGTAGAGGTGCTTCGGACGTTCCAAGATTGTCGGGCGAGGCCTCCGGACTGCACGCCCGACTGTAGCAACTATGGCCGCTCGCAGCGCCGCGTCTGGTCGCCGCCTCGACCTCCGCGGCAGGTGTCCGTTCCCGACCCGCCTCTGAGGTTGTCGCCTCCGGCCCCGCCGGCGAGATGATCGGAGCCGCGGTTGCCCCGAACCCTGTCGTCACCGGCCTTGCCCTTGAGCACGTCGCTGCTGCCCTCGCCCCGCAGGAGATCGTCGCCTTTGTTGCCCACGATCCGGTCCGTCACGAGGCCCCCGCACAAGCGGTCGTTGTCGATCCCGCCGAGAAAGACCCAGCCGATAACACTCGTGTTGCCGGTCCCGCTACCTCCGCTCGCGCATATGCGGTCGTTGCCCGCCTGTGCCAACCCGAACCCGTA
>JALZCA010000129.1 GCA_030863285.1 Actinomycetota bacterium
CCCCTAACCAGTCGAATCCGCCCTCAGTCGTTGCACAAAGCGAGCCGTCAAGCGGCTCGGTAAGGGTGGCCCCGAGAGGCTAGCGGGGGGCGTCGGCCGCCAGACGACTTAGAAGACCTCCGGTTCCCGGCACGCGGGGGTCGGCGCCGAACGCGGTGGCAACCAAGAGCAGCAGCCAGATCACCCCGCCCACGACGAACGCAACCTGCGTTGCGCCTGGCGTGATCGCAGAGCAGGCGTACAGGCTCCCCGGCCACAGCAAGCCGAACAGAACCGACTGCAGGCCGTGGAAACGACCGCGCGCGCCCGTGCTCTTGAAGTACGCGATGAGCCCCGAGACCGGTGGGAAAAGGTACGCGAGCGCGGCCATGACCTGAGCTTAGAGGGGTAAGGATGGTCGTATGGCTAACAGACTGGCACAAGAGGCAAGCCCGTATCTCCTGCAGCACAAAGACAATCCGGTTGATTGGTACCCCTGGGGCGAAGAGGCGTTCGCAGAAGCGCGCTCCACAGACAAGCCCATCCTGTTGTCGATCGGTTACGCGGCATGTCACTGGTGCCACGTAATGGAGCGCGAGTCGTTCGAGGATCCGACGACCGCCGACGTCATGAACGACAACTTCATATCCATCAAGGTCGATCGGGAGGAACGCCCCGACATCGACTCGATCTACATGGACGCGGTACAGGCGATGACGGGCCACGGCGGCTGGCCCATGACCATGTTCCTCACGCCGGAGGGAAAACCGTTCTACGGCGGAACCTACTTCCCTCCGGAGGACCGGCACGGGATCCCGTCGTTCAAGACCGTGTTGCTCGCGGTCGCGCAAACGTGGCGCGAGCGACGCACGGAGGTCGAAGATCAGGGCCGGCGCTTGGTCGACCACGTCAACATCGGAGCCAAGCTGCGTCCTTCGGCCGAGGTCCTCAGCTCGGAGCTCACCGACAAAGCGTTCCGCGAACTCGAGGCAAGGTTCGACGCGACCTACGGCGGATTCGGCGGGGCGCCGAAGTTCCCGCAGCCGATGACGGTCGATTTCCTGCTGGGCCTCGCGCAAAGAGGCAACGATGCGGCCCTGTCCGTGGCAACGAAAACGCTCGACGCGATGGCCGGGGGCGGGATGTTCGACCAGCTCGGGGGGGGCTTCGCGCGCTACTCAGTCGATCGCGAGTGGGTGGTGCCTCACTTCGAGAAGATGCTCTACGACAACGCCCAGTTGCTGCGTACGTACGCGCGCGCGTGGTCGATGACCGGCGCCGAGCGCCACCGCGAAGTCGCGGAAGCCACCGCCGGGTGGATGCTCCGCGAGATGCGCGATCCGGGCGGCGGCTTCTGGTCGTCGTTGGATGCGGACTCCGAGGGCGAGGAAGGCAAGTTCTACGTTTGGTCTCTCGACGAGGTGCGCGAGATCCTCGGCGACGACGCCGACGTCGCCATCAGGCACTGGGGTTTCACCGAGCGTGGGAACTTCGAAGGCAACAACATCCCGGTGCTCGCCGACCCCGATGTCGACCGCGACGCCGTTGAGCGAGCGCGACGGGCTCTGCTCAAGCGCCGCGAGGAGCGGGTAAGACCGGGCACCGACTCGAAGGTATTGACCGGTTGGAGCAGCCTCGCGGCGTCTGCTTTGGCCGAGGCCGGGTTCATTCTCGGACACGCTGAGTGGGTCGAAGCGGCCGAGGAAGCGGTCGAGTTCACCCTTGGCAAGATGCGCGTTCAGGGACGGCTGGTGCGCGCGTACCGCCGGGACGAACGCGGCGAGACGATCCGGCACCTGGGGGTGGCCGAGGATTACGCGTTCGTTCTCGAGGCATGCCTGTCGCTGTACGAGGCGACACACGATGCCCGCTGGCTCACGGAGGCGACCTGGTGCGCCGACGAAGCGATCCGGCTCTTCCTAGATGACGAGTACGGCGGATTCTTCACGACGGCAAGCGACGCCGAAGAGCTCGTGGTCCGGCCGAAGGATCTGTTCGACAACGCCGTTCCGTCGCCAAACTCCGTATTCGCCCTCGAACTACAGCGCCTTGCCTTGATTACCGGGAACGACGACTACGAAAAGCACGCCCTCGGCGCGTTGCGCGTGGTCCGCGACGTCATGGCACAGCAGCCTCAGGGGTTTGGTCATGCATTGCGTGCGGTCGACTTCTACCTCGGCAACCCGCCCGAGATCGTGATCGTTGGGCGCAAAGATCAAGCCGATACGGATGCGCTGCTATCGGTCGTTCGGGAGACCTACCTTCCGCACAGGATCTTGATCGTGTCGGACGATCCCAGCCCCGCGGAGGTCAACAGCATCCCGTTGCTCCGCGACCGGACACGGCTGGACGGTAAGGCGACCGCGTACGTTTGCCACCGAGGCACCTGCCGCTTGCCGGTGAGCTCGCCCGAGGGACTGCGCGAGCAACTCACCGGGCCGTGACGCGCGACGTGCGCGTGGATCGACATCTCACGATCCCTCGCGACGAGATCAAGCTGACTTTCTCGACCTCGGGGGGGCCAGGGGGCCAGCACGCGAACAAAGTCGCCACGCGGGTCGACCTCACCTGGAACATCGATTCGTCGCGCGTCCTCGGCCCCCGTCAGCGACAACGCCTGCGCGCGAAGCTGCGCAACCGCATCGATTCCGCGGGCAACCTGCGTCTTTCGAGCGATGCCGAACGTTCGCAGATGCGCAACCGCGAAGCCGTGCTTCGCCGGCTCGAGACGACCGTGAAGCAGGCCTTGAAGACGGATCGGCGACGGGTAGCCACCAAGCCGACGAAGGCCTCGCAGGAGAGGCGGCTCGAGGCGAAGAAGCGGCGCTCGAACATCAAGAAAATGCGCAGCGGCCGCTTCGACTGAGCCCTTATCCTCTTAGAACGCCACGGGGAGCTCAGCGAAGGGCGTAGTGCGGCCGAATTCGAGGTGCGCGGTTCCGTTCGCGTTGAGCGTCCTTCTGTGGACCCAGTTCGAACCCTCCTTGCGGAAGAGGTGAAGTGTGAGGCCGGATATCTCGGAGTTCGCGCAGTAACGCGCCGCGCCGTCGGGGTCGCGATAGGTCACCTGCACCATTCGCGCGGGGTTCGCGGCAGCGTGACCATGGATCCTCCAGCGATCGGTTTGCGCGCTGAAGGACCACGCCGGCAGCCCATAGGTGCTCTTGGCTCGCAACGCCCACCTCAGTTCGTTGAAGGCGATCTCCTCGCCTTCGTAGTTCAGGAACACGAAAGTCGACTTCGGCGCCGGGATCGGTCCAACAGCGGCTTGGGCCGCGAGACCCTCGAAGACGGCCTCGCCGTCGTCCCACTCCGAACAATGCGCCCACGTCCAACTCAACGAATGGCGAGCGCCCCAGCGGTGCGACTGGCTGCCGGGCGCCCCGTCGAATTCCAGCTTTCGATCACCGACCACGACGGTGCCGGAGAAGGGCACGGCCATGTTGGGCGAGCAGACGGTCGAGACTCGTCCCGCGATCCGGTTGCGGATCTGCTCCGGCAGGTGCTGGAAGCAGCGAGTGGCCGGCGCAAAGCCGAGCGACCAGCTAAGAGTCGTTCCGTCCTTCGTCAGTGAACCGTCCAGGTGATTCTCGGACAGCCACGCATCGCCGATCCGCACGATCGCCCCGTCGTCGCGACCGTTGGCCACGCCCAGACGGTCGATCGTGTACGTCTCCTTGCCGGCAAAGTTGGAGCGCTGTTCGCGATCGAACACAAACCCCCACAGCTCGCAATACGGCGGAGCATCAGTCGGTGCGGTCAGCGTGTAGCGCAACCACACGCCGATGCCGGTAGGCGGGTGGTTGATCGTCGCGTACCAGACCTCCATGAAGCCGCGCGTCGTCCGGTCCCACATCATGCGGTTCTCGGTCCCGCTGTTCGTGAAGACGCTCACGCTTGCGAGCTTAATTGGCCGCGAGATCGAGCATGCGGCCGGCGACGCGCTCCCACGACCACGTCGAGCGGGCGAACGCGGAAGCCGCTAGTTCGAGCTCGGCCCGTTCCGCGCGCGGCAGCGCCAGGACACGGTCGATGGTGGTAGCGATCCCGCTAATCGGATCGTTTGGGTCGAACGTCAACAGTCCGGGCCGGGCCAGCTCGGCTTCTAAGGCGGCTCCGACCTCGCCGATCCCAGAGTGGCGCGGGACGATCGGCAGCACCCCGCTCGCGGCGGCCTCGGCGGCGACCATGCCGAACGCTTCGGGGACCACAGACGGAACGACGAGGGCGTCGAAGGTCGGCAATACCTGCGACAGGGGGCCGTGGTCCAGGCGACCCGGCCACTGCACGTCTACCTGCGCGGCGCGGGCGAGGCGGTCGGGGGTCACGTCGGCTCGCCCGACCCACTCGAGAAGGTGCGGCAAGACGACTCCGCCCTCACCCTGTGCCACACGCCGCACCGCGTCTACGTCTCCCGCGACGAGGTCGGCGCGGAGCTGCTTGAGCTCGGCTTCGAAACCCCCATAGCCGACCAGGACGGCGCGCAGCGGATCCGTCGCCGCTTCACCCAGTGCAGCGAGGAAGTTATGGACCCCCTTCGCCGCGATGAACTTGCCGACGTACCCGACGACCGGTACCTCGTTGTTCTTCTCGCGCGGCCAAAAGAGATCCGCGTCGCAGCCGGGGTTCACGACTGCGGCCCGATCCGCCCAGCCGGGTACGACCTCGAGAGCGGCCTGAAGCATGTAATTGCTGCCGCCGGTAACCACCTTGGCCCCGCACAACCCGTCACGCGCGTAGGGCAGGTAGCGGTCTTGCTTTTTCACCGCGTACTCGAGCGCGCTGCCATGCAACTTCGCAAGGTATTTCGTCCCCGTACTACGACAAGCCTGAAGGGCGATATAGGGACCCATCACCTCGTGGCCCGTCACGATCGCATCCGGCTCGTGCCGGCGAATCGCCGTCACCATCGCCCGGATGTTGGCCTCGGTATAGAACGCGAGCTCCTCCTCTGTCAGGTCGACATAGGTCTTGGCCGTGAACCCTTCGTATTCGTCAAAGACATAAACCGGGAGGACGCTTCCGATGTTCGGACGAGCCAGACGACATCGCCCCTCGCCTCGCGGCGCCCCGGTCGGCGTCAACCCGTAGGTGGAGTTGTCTTCACTGAAGTCACCGAACTCGTCGATGAAATCGACCTCGTCTACGGCCGACTCTTGGCACATCAACAAGACGTCGTGGCCCTGCCGACGCCAGACGCGCGCAAGGTTGGCGGTGTAAAGGTTCGACCCCGATCCCGTGAGCAGGTACCCGTGCCACAAGAGGATCCTCACAAGCGGGGTGAAGCGGCCGTAAAGGTCGGAAGCATGCTCTGCAGTCTGCCTCACGTCGCGCCCACGCCTGCGGATGCAAGCAGGGTCACGTTGCAGGCTTGCGCCTAGACTCGCCCGATGCTCCTCGATCGGGCTTTGCGGACGACGTTTCGCAACTTCTCGACATTGTTCTTGCTCGTCGCGATCGTCTCTGTGACCGCGCATCTCCTGTACGGGATCGTCTTTCGCGACGTCTTGGCCGTCACCGAACTGCACCCCTACATCGCCGAGTTGAAGTTCGGGCGTCAGGTGAACGACGTCGCGGCGCGCGACCTCCGCTCGGCCGAGATGGGGCGATGGGTCCTGTTCGGGGTGCAGGCGCTCTTCTTGCCCCTGCTCGTACCGGCAGCCCGCAGGATCCTCGTCCGAGACGAGCACGACGAGGTGCCGACGGTGCCCGATGCGATCCTTCATCCGCGCGAACCTCGCGGCCGGCTGGGCTTTGCTTGGCGCGGCGGCGAGCTCCTCACGGTCGTCGTCGGTCTGCTGCTCGCCGCGACGGTCTGGTACCTCACCCAGCGGATAGGGCTGCTGGCGGCAGAACCGCTTCCGGATCGTCTCAACTTCCTCGCGTTCGAGCTGGTCAGGGGCGTCGCCGTGGCGCTCGCTGCACCTTTTCTTCTCGGCTCCCTCGTGACCGCGGCACTCAGCGCGGGCGAACGTCGCCGTACGTAGTTCTGCGTAGATCCGCCTCAAGGGGTAGCCGATAATCCAATATCTGTGGAAGAATCTTCCATAGATATCCGACGGCCCCGGAGCGGTGAATGGACAAGACCGGCGCAAGCCACGCCTCAGCGATGACAACCTCGGCGGAGGCGTTCCGTGCGGCCGCCGACGACCACAAAGCCGACGTCCGGGCCATTCGAGAGCGCAACCGCCGGAAACGCATCCGGACCCTGGGCGTCCTGGCGGTGTTGGTAGCGGTCTACTTCGGACGTCGCTACGTCAACGGCCAAGATGCGATCTCGATGCCGGAGCTGGGGCCGGACGCTGCGCTGTGGTTGTTCCCGCTGGCGATTCTCGTCGTCATCTCTATGGCGCTTCTGCTTCCGCTACTCATCAACGGACGCTCGCCGCACATCCGCTACAGCCCCGAGGAGATCGGGGTCGGCTTCCGTGACGTAAAAGGAGTCGACACCGTCTTGGAGGAAGTGACGAGGACGCTTCAGATCTTCCTCACCTACAAGTCGTTCAAAGAGGAGCTGGGTGGTAACCCGCGCCGCGGCTTGCTCTTCGAGGGTCATCCGGGCACCGGCAAGACGCACATGGCAAAGGCGATGGCGGCAGAAGCCGGCGTCCCGTTCTTCTTCGTCTCGGCCCCCGCGTTCACCAACATGTTCCAAGGTGCCTCGGCACGTCGCATTCGCAGTTTCTTCAAGGCGCTCAAGAAAGCCGCCGCCAAAGAGGGAGGTGCCATCGGCTTCATCGAGGAGATCGACGCCGTGGGCAAGGCCCGCGGCGGTATGCACGCGTTCTCGACCTACGAGTCGCGCGGCATGACCGTCAACCAGATGACGGGGTCGGGCGACGCGAGCTCGATGGTCAACGAGCTCCTCATCCAACTGCAGTCGTTCGACGCGCAACCGACGAGTCACCGAATCAAGAACTGGTGCAAAGGAGCGATCAACTCATTCCTGCCGGCGCGCCGTCAGTTGAAGAAGGCCTCACCTCCTTACAACAACGTCTTGATCATCGGAGCGACCAACCGAGCAGACGCACTCGATCCCGCACTGCTGCGACCGGGGCGCTTCGATCGGACGCTGTACTTCGACATCCCCTCCAAGGCGGGCCGCCGCGACCTCCTGGACTACTTTCTCGAGCGCCGCGCGCACGGCGAGGACATGGACCGCGAGGACCTGCGCGAGGAACTGTCGTCGATGACCCTCGGCCACACGCCGGCAATGCTCGAGCACATCCTCGACGAAGCACTCGTCTGGGCGATCCGCGAGGGTCGCAGGGAACTGACGTGGCGTGACATCCAGCGGGCGCGCCTGTCCGAGGAGATCGGTTTGGGTCAACCCGTCGCATACACCGAGCGCGAGCGCGTGTTGATCGCAACGCACGAGGCCGGTCACGCCGTTGCTGCGTACCTGTGCGCCAAGGAGCGAAAGCTCGAGGTCCTATCGATCATCAAGCGCCGCCAGGCCCTCGGCTTGCTCGCACACTCGGATGCCGAGGAGCGCTACACACGCACGCAGTCCGAGCTCGAAGGAACGTTGAAAATCGCGCTCGCCGGCATGGCGGCCGAAAAAATCTTCTTCGGTGAGTCGGGAACGGGACCTGCATCGGATCTGACCGCGGCGACGGAGCTGGCCGCGCAGATGGTGGGCTCGTTCGGGATGGGGTCGTCGTTGATCTCCTACGAAGCGGCCAACAATGGGCAACAAGGCGGCCCGAACATCGTCGCCAAGATCCTCACGAACGAGGGGGCGAAGCGCGAGGTCGAGGAGCTCATGCGCCGCCACCAAGACCAGGTCTCCTATCTCCTCGAGAACAACCGGGACATCATCGAGGCGCTGCGCGATGCGCTGCTCGAGCAAGAAGAGCTCCTGGGCGACGACATCGCGGCCGTGATCGAGGCAGCTCTTGCTCGCCGGAAGCTGGCCCAGGACCTAGTCGAACCGAGCGTCCCTCCGCCCCTCACGGCGCCAGAAGGAACAACCTCCGCGGCTTAGCTGGTCTCGTACGCTGCTAGATGCCCGCGAAGAGGTCGGTCTCGGGGAGGTCGGTCTCGACGTTCGAGGCGACCAGCGTGAAGTCTTCCCACGGATAGACGCGACGTTGCATCTCGTCGGGGATGGCGAACCAGAAGCTGTCCGGGTCGATCTGGGTCGCGTGGGCGAGCAGGGCCTTCGATCGCAACTCGACGAACTCCGACACGTCGACCTGGGTGGTGATCTCGGGCTCCGCGAACCCGATCTCGTCCCAGTTCTCGAGCCATCCCGCGTAGGGGCTTTCGGTCCCCTCCGCAACCGCGGCATCGTGGAGCAGCTGGAAGCGCTTTCTTGTGAACGTGGCGTGATGGTAGAGCTTGCTCGGCTGCCACGCGGCGCCTAGTTCCGGATACTTGTCGGGATCGCCCGCTTGCTCGAACGCCTGACGTCCCCATTTGTGGACCATGACGTGATCGGGATGTTCGTAGCCGCGCGATTCGTCGTAGCCGACGACGACCTGAGGACGCTCGCGCCGGATGATCTCCACTAGACGACCGACCGCCTCCTCCGGATCGGCATTGCAAAACGCATCCGGGTGCTTGTTCGACTCGGTCTCGGGCATGCCGGAGTCGCGATAGCCGAGCTCGTAGACCTTCTCGACGCCGAGCAGATCGCACGCCGTCTCGAGCTCTGCTTGTCTCACCTCGGCGATGCGCTCTTTGATGCCGGGCTGATCCATTCGGGGGTTGAGGATGTCTCCCTCCTCACCGCCGGTCGCGCAAACGAGAACGACGCGGACGCCTTGCGACGCATAAAGAGCCATCGTCCCGGCTCCCTTAGACGATTCGTCATCGGGGTGGGCGTGGATGAAAAGAGCACACCTGCGAGCCTCGTTCACGCCGGTAGGCTAACCCGCTATGCGACGCTCCCCCCGACTCGATTTCTTCGACCGCGCACGCGTTTGGGCGGGCGTCTTCGTCCTTCTGGCGGGTCTCACGGCCGTAATCGGATCCGTCGTCGACTGGGTGACGGTGACACCTCCTCCTCAACCACCGGCCGGCGTGAACTTCGAAGACGAAACGTTCGCCGCGGATGAGTCGAGTGAGCCTTTCACCGGTGTTGAAGCCGGTGACGGTTGGGTGACGCTGATCGCGGGCGGCGTCGAGATGGCCGCGGGATTGCTGCTCATCATGCGCCGCCGGGGCGGCTGGCTCGGCGTGCTGGCGACCGTACCGATGGGCGCAGTGGCGATATCGATCTACCGCCAGTTGACGCCGACGTCGGAGCTCATGGAGCGAACACAAACCGTAGGAGATGCGGATCCGGGGATCGGTCTTGCTCTCGTTGCGGGCGCGGCGCTGATCGGCTTGATCGCATCGGTCATCGGCCTGGCCGCAACGCCGAAGAACCAAGGCGCGATCACCTAGCAGACGACCGACCCAGAACCGGCTTAACCCCGCCTGCCAATTTGTCAGACACTTTGTCAGACACTTTGTCCCGGAGGTACGCTCCTTTTTCCGGATCGGCTACGGGAGGGCGGGCCCCATGTCGCAAGCTCAGGGAGAAGCCAGGCGTTGGGCAGTATTCAAGTGCCCGTCGTGTGGGTTGGGGAACTTCGTTCGGTTTGAACCCGAGGAACGCGGTACGTGCGGTCGCTGCGGGTCTGGCCTGGAGGAGGCCGAGCAGTCGGGCCCGGTTAGCGTGGAGGGGCAGCGGGCAAGGCCTCCACAGATAACTGGTCAGGTGAGCCACGGACCGCCTCCCGACCTCGGCGCGCGGCCCGAACGGGAATACCCGCCGGCCCGGTCGCTCGCCGGCCTAGGTAGGCGTTATGTAGCGTTGTTCGTTGACACGATGCTCGTCTCGTTCGGCGCCTCTTTTGTGACTTCCTTTCTGGGTCCGGAAAGCGGCAACGAGCGTCTGGTTTTCCTCTTCTCCATCGCGATTGTGCTCTCCGTGACAGACGGAGTCGTCCTCGTTGCGCTTCGCGGTCAAACCGTGGGGAAGATGCTGTTAAGTGTCCAGGTGGTTCGGGCCCATACGTACGCCATCCCCGGATGGGGGCCAGCGATCATTCGCTACTTGGTTCAGGCAGTCCCGCTACTGAACATCGTTGATCCCCTCTGGGCAATCTGGGATCCGCGCAAACAGGCAATTCACGACAAGGCGGCAAAGACGCTGGTAGTCGACGCTTAGAGCCCTAGCTCGAACGGGGACTGCGGCGATTACATGCTCCAAGCTTCGGATGGCGCGTGCCGCTACATGCGTTCGACTTCGTAGCCTGCTTGTTCGAGCTCCTTTATGAGCTCGGCAATGTGATCCGGGCCCCGCGTCTCGACCTGCAGCCCGACGTGAACCCTCTGGAGGTCGGTGCTTCGCACGCCCTCGCGGTGGTGCTCGACGCCGACGATGTTCGCGCCGGCGTCGGCGATCACACCCAGCAACGCGTGAAGGGCGCCCGGTTCGTCCATGAGGTGCGTATGGAAGGCGAAATAGCGGCCCGAGGCGCCGAGACCGAACCGAAGAACGCTCAGCAGCAACAAGGTGTCGATGTTCCCGCCGGACAACACCACGACTACGGGAGGCTTGAAGGTCTGGCTGTTCTGCAAAACGGCCGCGACTCCGGCGGCCCCGGCCGCCTCCAATACGAGCTTCATGCGCTCGGTCGTGAACACAAGTGCTTCTGCAATAGCTTCGTCCGGAACCCGTATGACCTCGTCGACGTATTCGCGTACGTGCGCGAACGTGAGCTCGCCCGGTTCGTTCGCCGCGATCCCGTCGGCGATCGTCGACATGTCCTCTAGGACGATCGGGTGACCCTTTTCGAGTGACTGGCAAAAGGCGGCAGCCCCCGCAGCCTCGACGCCCACGACTGAAGCCGAAGGCCGCAACGCCTTGATCGCGGCCGCAATGCCCGAGATCAAACCGCCGCCTCCCACAGGCACTACCACCGTGCCGACGTCGTCGAGTTGGTCGGCGATCTCGCATCCGATCGTTCCCTGCCCGGCGATGACGTGGGGATGGTCGAACGGGTGTACGAAAACCGATCCCTCCTTTTCCATGTGCTCGAACGCCGCCTCGTACGCCGCGCCAAAGTCCTTGCCCGTGAGGACGACGTTCGCGCCGTACCGCTTGGTCGCTTCCACCTTCGGCAGCGATGCGGCGGCCGGCATGAAGACCGTCGAAGGGATGTCGTTGAGCGACGCGGCCAGCGCAACGCCTTGGGCGTGGTTCCCGGCCGACGCTGCGACCACGCCCCTGCTCTTAGCGGAGTCGTCGAGACGCGAGATCCGGTTGTAAGCACCGCGGATCTTGAACGAACCGGTCCGTTGCAGGTTCTCGCACTTGATGAAGACCTCGCCGCCGGCGTGGTTGGACAGCGCTCTCGAGCGATCGAGTGGCGTCGTCACCGCAACGCCGCGCAGCCTATTTCTGGCGTCTTCTATGTCCGATAAACTGACGAAGTCTGAAGTCATCTCCCCCGAACACTCCCGGTTCTATGCGCCCACGATACCTTTCAACCCCGTGACGATGGCTTGGTCTCCTGCAACATGGCGCGACCTTCCGGCGCAGCAGCAGCCGGAGTGGCCGGACGCGGCCGAGCTCGAGAAGGTCCTCGGCGAACTGAAGGAGATGCCGCCGCTGGTTTTCGCCGGCGAGGCGCGCACCCTCAAGGCAGGCCTTGCGAAGGCCGCCGCCGGCGAAGCGTTCCTCCTCCAAGCCGGAGACTGCGCCGAGGCCTTTGGTGACTTCTCCGCCGACGCAATCCGCGACAAGCTGAAGATCATCTTGCAGATGGCGGTCGTGCTGACCTATACCTCCGGTCTCCCCGTAGTCAAAGTCGGCCGCATCGCAGGTCAATTCGCCAAGCCACGCTCTTCGCCGAACGAACGCGTCGGAGACGACGAACTTCCGTCCTTCCGGGGCCACGCGGTGAACGACATCACCTTCGATGAGACCTCGCGGCGCGCCGACCCTCGCCGCTTGCTGCAGGCGTACCACCAGTCGGCCGCGACCCTGAACCTCATCCGAGCGTTCGCCAAGGGTGGGTTCGCCGACCTCAGACAGATCCACGTCTGGAATCAGGAGTTCGTTGCCGGCAGCAAACAGGGGCAACGCTATGAGGCGATCGCTCGCCAGATCGATCGGGCGCTGCGCTTCATGGCGGCGTGCGGGATCGACCTCGGCAACGATTCGGCGATCCACGAAGTCGACTTCTACACCTCCCACGAAGCGCTTCTCCTCGGCTACGAGGAAGCGCTCACTCGCCGCGACAGCCTGACCGGTGAGTGGTATTGCTGTTCGGCTCACTTGGTCTGGGCCGGCGACCGCACGCGCCAACCCGACGGTGGGCACATCGAGTTCCTGTCGGGGATCAAGAACCCGGTTGCGTGCAAGATCGGCCCCCGCACGACCTCCGAGGAGATCGTCAATCTGTGCGAACGACTCGACCCCGACCGCGAGCCCGGCCGACTCACGCTCATCAGCCGCATGGGAGCGGGGCTCGTCGAAGATGCGCTCCCGCCGCTGATCGAAGCGGTCGAAGAAAGCGGTCATCCGGTCCTGTGGGTCTGTGACCCGATGCACGGCAACACGTTTTCAACCGCATCCGGACTCAAGACCCGGCGATTGGCCGACATCATGGCCGAGATAAGAGCGTTTTTCGACGTCCACCAGCGGCTTGGGACGATCCCGGGAGGCGTGCATCTCGAGCTGACGCAAGAAGACGTCACCGAGTGTCTCGGGGGGGCCGAGGAGGTCCTCGACCAGCACCTGGAGGAGCGTTATCGGGCGTTGTGCGATCCGCGCCTGAACGCTCGGCAGTCGCTCGATCTTGCTTTCGAGCTCGGCGAGATGCTCCAGGAGGGCCCGGCCCGGCCCGCGCTGATCTGAGATGTCACGAGGCTAGCTTCCTGATCTCGGCGAGGATGTCGTCGTATTCGCCATGTCGGCCCGTCGCCTTCTTCGAGAACGCGAGAACGTCGTCGACGACAACTTCGAACACGCCGCCCCGCGACGGGATGATCCTCAGGTCCTCGACCCGGCCTTCGAACTCTTCGAGAATCCGCTCCGTCAGACCGACGGCTCTAGGCGCGTACCCTCATTGAGCGCAGTACTCGATCGAGATTTTCATTAGGCGAGTCTAGAGGCGGCGTTCGGGATCCAACCGGCTTGCTCTTTGGCGAACATGGCTTCAACCTAGGAAGAGATCGAGTTCTCGAAACGAAGAGATTTGCAAAGGGAGGTCCGATGGGCGTGGTCGGCTTCGTGATCATCGGCATCGTCGTGCTGGTGATCGTGTTCCTTTGGTTCGGCTACAACCGGCTCGTCAAGTTGCGCAACCAGGTGGAGGCGGCGTGGTCGCAGATCGACGTGCAACTGCGCCGGCGCTACGACCTGATCCCCAACCTGGTCGAGACCGTCAAAGGCTACGCGGCGCACGAGCGAGAGACGCTCGAGGCCGTCACCGCTGCGCGCCAGCAGGCAATCGCCGCCGACGGGGTCGAGAACCAGGCCCAAGCCGAGAACATGCTGACGAGTGCGCTGAGGCAGTTGTTCGCCGTTGCCGAGGCCTACCCCGACCTCAAGGCGAACCAGAACTTCCTCGCGCTCCAAGAGGAACTAACCGGGACCGAGGGACGAATCGCGTTCGCGCGTCAGTTCTACAACGAGCGCGTGCTCGCGTACGACAACGCTCTCGAGCAGTTCCCCAGCAACGTACTCGCCGGCATGTTCAACTTCGAGCAGCGCACGTACTTCGAAGCCGAGGCCGCGTCGCGCGAACCGGTCCGAGTCGACTTCGGTCAGGGCGGCGGGACTACGCCCCCCACTAGCGGCACGACCCCGCCGACCGCCTAGCTTTCTCAGTCGCGATGTACGAGCGGATCGCATCGAATGTACGCAAGTCGTGGTTGCTCATCTTCTGCTTCACCGCGTTTGTCGTCCTCATCGGGTTCATCGCCGGACGGCTCACATGGCTGGGACCTTGGGCCGTCGTGATCGCAATCGTGATCTCGGTCGGCATGACGTGGATGTCCTATTTCAAGTCCGACAAGATCGCGTTGTCGATGAGCCGAGCGGTTCCTGCCGATCCTGAGCGCTATCAGCAGCTCCACAACATCGTCGAGGGGCTGTCCCTCGCAGGCGGATTGCCCAAGCCGCGCGTCTACGTCGTGAACGACGACGCTCCCAACGCGTTTGCGACCGGCCGCGACCCCGAACACGCGGCGATCGCCGTGACGACCGGCCTGCTCGCCAAGATGAAGCGCGACGAGCTCGAGGGCGTCATAGCGCACGAATTGGCGCACGTGAAGAACCGCGACACGCTGGTGATGACGTTAGCGGTCACGCTGGTGGGTGTGATCATCCTGCTCGCCGACATCATGCTGCGCGCGCTGTGGTGGGGCGGCGGCCGGGACAACAACCGCAGCGGCGGCTTGGGCCTTCCTTTCGCCATCATCGGCATCGTCCTGCTCGTGATCTCGCCCCTCATCGCTCAGGTCATGCAAATGGCTATCTCCCGGCAACGCGAGTTCCTCGCGGATGCGGAGGCAATCAACCTGACTCGTTATCCCCCCGGGCTGATCAACGCGCTCGACAAATTGCGCAACGACAGCACCGTCGTTCGCACTGCGAGCCGCGCGACCGCGCACCTCTGGATCGAGTCTCCGACCCAACTCGAAGCGCATCGAGGACAGAAGGGCGCGAGCCGAGGTGGGACGTGGCTCAACCGTCTCTTCGAAACCCACCCGCCGCTGGACCAACGCATCTCAGCCCTTCGGTCGATAGCGGGCATGCCGGCCGCGATGCCGGCAGACGCCGCTCCGCCGCGCGCCTAGCGGTCCCCACCCAACTAACGAAAAGATCGACGGGGCCGCCTCGGTCGCGGAGCGCGGGCTAAAACGCAGGTACGCGCAGCCCCTCGATCCAGGCAGCGGAGTGCGCAACGACCTCGTCCCATGCCTGCTTGGTCGAACGTCCCGACGACTTCCTCACCTTGAAGGAATGGTCTCCGTCGTCGATGACCGCAACCTCGTTCGGAGCGGCGAGGTTTCGCCGAACCTTCTCGAGCGTGTCCAACGGGCAGAACGGGTCCCGCGTCCCCTCCACGAACAGCATGGGGGTCTCGATGTCGTACAGGTGCGCGTCTCGCAGTCGGTCGGGCCTCCCTGGTGGATGCAGCGGATAGCCGAGGAACAGCAGACCATCTGCGCGCGTCCCGCTCCCAACCACGTGAGATGCGATCCGGCCCCCCATGGACTTGCCGCCGAGGATCCAGCGCGGAGCTTCGACTTCGTCTTTGAGTTCGTCGAGGACGGTCCGAAAGGTTTGTTCCAGCACGGGCTGCCTATCGGGGCTGCGACGACCGCTCTCGGTGTAGACGAAGTTGAAGCGAGCGACGCGGTGGCCTCGCGACGCCAGACCTCCCGCCACGTGCTCCATGAAGCCGTGCGTCATCGGCGCGCCCGCGCCCGGGGCGAGAACGACAAGAATGTCGGCCGACTTCGGGCCCTGCACGATCCCCGATACGATTCCGCCGGGGGTTCTGAAGGTGACCGACTGGTTCAAACGATCAAGTCAACCCAGCCGGGGGCGCCGGGAACGTCCGACGGCGGCTCGCCTGCTCGATCGCATCCGACTTGAGCGCGCGCCGAACCCGCCGCACGTCTTTCAACGGGACGAGCGCCATGCGGCCGCGCTCCTCTTCGAGATCGGCAACGCGTTGCGCCATCTCGTTTGCTTCCTCGACCGCCCGGTTATGGCGCGCCCGGAGACGCTCGATCTCCTCCTCGAGTTCCAGCACCTTCATGACACCGGCGAGGTTGAGCCCTTCCTGAGTCAGCTCCTGGATGCGCTGCAAAAGCCTGATGTCACGTTCCGAGTAGCGACGGGTGTTCCCGGACGTCCGCTGAGGAGTGAGCAGACCCTTTCGCTCGTAGACGCGAAGCGTCTGAGGGTGCACTCCGGCCAGCTCTGCGGCAACGGATATGACGTAGATCGCCTGGTCGGACAGCGAGTTGCTTTGGCGCGTGCGGTCCTTGGCCATGTTCGTCTCCTTACGAGGCAGCTTTCGTCGCGTCCTGCACGTACTCGGCGAGATATTTCCGCGGAGAGGCTTTGTGTAGCTCGGCGAAGCGCTCGAGTGCCTCCTTCTCGCGGCGACTCAACTTGCGTGGGACCTCGACCCCGATCTTGACGAGGAGGTCCCCATTGCCTCCGCTCGGGCGGGGCGCACCTCGGCCTCGAACGCGCAGCGTCTTACCGGAACTGGTCCCGGCCGGAACCTTGACGGTGACCGATCCGTCGAGTGTCGGGACCTCGATCTTGGCACCCAGAGCCGCCTCGACAAACGTGACCGGAACCGTCAGGGCGATGTCACCGTTGCCCGCGCTCGAGAAGATCGGATGTGGCTGCACGTTGACGCGTACGTACAGATCGCCTGGCTGTCCTCCAGGCATCGACCGGCCCTTGCCCGGGACGCGGATGCGCGCGCCATTTTTGACCCCCGCCGGGATGCGGACGCGTGCTCCGGTCTCGAGTGTCACCGTCGCCCCCGATATCGCTTGATCGAAGGTCAGGGTCACCTCGGATTCGAGATCGTCGCCACGCTGGGGGCCGCGCGGACGAAAGCCGAATCCGCCCAACAGATCGTCGAAGACGGACGCCCCCGTGCCGTTGCCGAAGAGGTCGCCGATGTTCACGCGGACGTTCTCGCCACCACCGGGCGTGAACCCGTAGAAGCGATCCCCGCCGGCCTCGATGAGCTTTCTCATCTGGTCGTACTCGGCTCGCTTCTGGTCGTTCGACAGGATCGAGTACGCCTCGGATATGTCCTTGAAGCGAGCTTCCGCTGCGGCATCGCCCTTGTTCGCGTCGGGGTGGTTCTTCTGCGCGAGCTTGCGGTAGGCGCGCTTGATCTCGTCCTTCGACGCGGTCTTGTCGACGCCGAGGACCTTGTAGTAGTCCTTCTCCGCCCAGTCGCGCTGCGCCATCGTTAACCCTCCACCGCGTCTGGGCCATCTTGGTCGTCGTTCTCGTCCCTCTGCGCCGCAACGTCGGGGGGCCGGGCGACCGAGACCATGCTGGCGCGCAGCACCTGGCCCTTCAACGTGTAGCCACGGCGGAGCACCGAGCGCACTGTGGGCTCGGCGACGTCCTCGTCCTCGACTGCCTGGAACGCCTCGTGTAGGTGGGGATCGAAAGATTGGCCCTCGGCCGGGATCTCCTCGAGACCCTCCTCCTCGAGTACCCGACGCAACTCCTTGTAGACGAGCTCGACGCCGTTACCGGCCTCGCCGTGGGAAATAGCGGCCTCGAAGTTGTCGAGCACGGGCAATAATCGCTCGACCAACCGAGCCGAAGCCCGAGAGGCCAGCTGAGTCTGCTCACGCAGAACCCGCTTCCGATAATTATCAAAATCAGCCTGAACCCGCCTCAGATCCTCGAGATAGTCAGACTTCTGAACAACTTGCTCTTGCACTTGGTTTTGCATTGGCTCTTCTTCTTCGTTCGGTTGCGAAGGCGACGCCGTGCTCTGGGGCCGACTTGCGGAGGAGGAGTCGGCCGAGTCGGCCGCCTCCTCCGTAGCAGAGCGAAGCGGGGAGGCCTCAGAGGATGCGCCGCCCGGAGCCGGATCCCGGTCACCGCCACGACGCCGCTTATCGGAGAACTTCACCTTCACAGGTCGTCCCTCTCGCGAGTCGTCCATTACGCCGACTTCTCTTCGCCCTCATCGACAACCTCGGCGTCGACGACGTCATCCGACGACGCGGCCTGCGTCGCGCCGCCACCGGCTTGCGCACCCTG
>JALZCA010000172.1 GCA_030863285.1 Actinomycetota bacterium
TACGGGCCTCGAAGAGCTCGACGACACGAGGCAGACCCTGCGTGATGTCCGAACCTGCAACACCACCGGTATGGAACGTACGCATCGTCAGCTGCGTGCCCGGCTCACCGATCGACTGGGCACCCACGATGCCGACTGCCTCACCCAACTCGACCATCTGCCCGGTCGCAAGCGAGATCCCGTAGCACTGCTGGCACACGCCGTAACGCGCGTCGCACGTAAGCACCGAACGAACGATGGCTTCGGTCGCGTCCGACGCCTCGACTCTCGCAACGACATCGGGCGTAGCAGGCTCGCCGGCGGAAGCGACGGTGTCTCCACCCGGCGTCACGACGTCCTCGAGGAACACACGCGACAACAGCTTCTGCTTGAGGTTCGCCTTCTCCGCGATGAGGTCGAGCTTGATGCCGCGGTCCGTGCCACAGTCCTCGGCACGGATCAAGACCTCTTGCGAGACGTCCACCAGACGACGGGTCAGGTAACCCGAGTCCGCGGTTCGCAGAGCGGTGTCGGCGAGACCCTTCCGAGCACCGTGCGTCGAGATGAAGTACTCGAGAACGGTCATGCCTTCACGGAAGTTCGACCGGATGGGCCGCGGGATGATCTCACCACGCGGGTTCGCGACGAGACCGCGCATACCGGCGATCTGCCGGATCTGCTGGATGTTTCCTCGGGCACCGGAGTTGGCCATCATCCAGATCGGATTCAGCTCGTCGAAGTTGGCGACCATGGCGTCCTTCACCTTGTCGGTCGCCTCGTTCCAGATCTCGACGAGCTCCTGACGACGCTCGTCTTCGGTGATGACACCCTTGCGGTACTGGCCCTCGACCTTGTCCGCGCGCTTCTCGTACTCGGCAAGGATCCGCGGCTTCTCGTCCGGGGTGTGGACATCCTCGAGACCGATGGTTACACCGGACTTCGTAGCGAAGCGGAAGCCCGCGTCCTTGACCGCATCGAGGATCTCGGCGAGCTCCTTCTTGTCGTAGCTGCGCGAGCAACGCTCGATCAGGGCCGACAGCTCTTTCTTCTTAACGGAATCGTTCTGGAACGGGAACGTGTCGGGGAAGCTCGAGTTGAAGATGACCCGGCCTGCGGTCGTCTCCATCAGACGGGTCCCGTCGCCGTACTCCTCGTCGGTCTCGCCCTCGAAGCGCTTCAGGCCACGCACCTTCACCTTGGCGTGGATGCCGACGACCTTGTGGTCGTAAGCCATGAGCAGCTCGTTGGCGTTCGCGAACACGCGTCCCTCGCCCGGCTCGCCGTCGTGCGCGACGGTCAAGTAGTAGCTACCGATCACGATGTCCTGCGTCGGAGTGACGATCGGGTCACCGTGGGCCGGGCTGAGCACGTTGTGTGCCGACAGCATCAATAGACGCGCTTCCGCCTGCGCCTCCGAAGAGAGCGGAACGTGCACGGCCATCTGGTCACCGTCGAAGTCGGCGTTGAACGCGACACAGACGAGTGGGTGGATCTGGATGGCCTTGCCCTCGACGAGGACCGGCTCGAAGCTCTGGATACCGAGACGGTGGAGCGTCGGGGCCCGGTTCAGCAGCACCGGGTGCTCGTGGATGATCTCCTCGAGCACGTCCCACACGTAGCTACGGGACCGCTCGACCATCCGCTTCGCACTCTTGATGTTCTGCGCGTGACCGAGGTCGACGAGGCGCTTCATCACGAACGGCTTGAAGAGCTCGAGCGCCATCTGCTTGGGCAGACCGCACTGGTGGAGCTTCAGCTTCGGTCCAGCGACGATCACCGAACGACCGGAGTAGTCGACGCGCTTACCCAGCAGGTTCTGACGGAACCGTCCCTGCTTCCCCTTGAGCATGTCGGAGAGCGACTTCAGCGGACGGTTGCCGGGGCCCGTGACCGGACGACCACGGCGGCCGTTGTCGAACAACGCGTCGACGGCCTCCTGGAGCATGCGTTTCTCGTTGTTCACGATGATCTCGGGGGCCCCGAGGTCGAGAAGCCTCTTCAGCCGGTTGTTGCGGTTGATGACCCGGCGGTACAGGTCGTTGAGGTCCGACGTCGCGAACCGACCACCGTCGAGCTGGACCATCGGACGAAGGTCCGGCGGAATCACCGGGACGCAGTCGAGCACCATGCCCATCGGCGAGTTCTTCTTGGTCTTGTCCGTGAACGGCGCGACGACCTTCAGGCGCTTGATCGCGCGCTGACGCTTCTGGCCCTTGGCGGTCTTGATCTGATCGCGGAGCTCCTCGGCCTCGGCGTCGAGATCGAGAGACGCGAGCAGCTCCTGCACCGCCTGGGCGCCCATGCCGCCCTTGAAGTAGTCCTCGAAACGGTCGCGTAGCTCTCGCCACAGCTCCTCGTTGTCGACGATGTCCTTCTTCTCGAGGTCGCGGAAGAGGTCGAACGCGTCGCGGACGCGCATGATCTCGCGCTCCGCCCGCTCACGGACTTCCTTCTGCTGACGCTCGGACTGGTTGTTGGCCGCCTTCTTCTCGGACGAACGAGCCTTGCGCTCCTCCATCTCGATGAGGCGAGCCTCGGTCTCCTTGAGGATCTCCTCGATGCGCTGGTCGCGCCGCGATTCGATCTGGGCGATCTCTTCCTCGACCTCTTTCTCGAGGCGAGGGAGGTCCTTGTGACGGCGATCCTCGTCGACCGAGGTAACGATCGACGCCGCGAAGTAGATGACCTTTTCGAGCTCCTTGGGAGCGATATCGAGGAGGTAACCGAGACGGCTCGGAACGCCCTTGAAGTACCAGATGTGCGTGACCGGGGCCGCGAGCTCGATGTGACCCATGCGCTCACGACGCACCTTGGCGCGAGTGACCTCCACACCACAGCGCTCGCAGATGATGCCCTTGAAGCGAACGCGCTTGTACTTACCGCAGTAGCACTCCCAGTCCTTCGTCGGGCCGAAGATCTTCTCGCAGAAGAGTCCGTCCTTCTCGGGCTTGAGAGTTCTGTAGTTGATGGTCTCCGGCTTCTTTACCTCGCCGTTCGACCAAGTACGGATCTGGTCTCCGGTCGCGAGACCGATCCGTAGCTCGTCGAAGTAATTGACGTCTAGCAACTAAACCTCCTCGACGCTGCTCGGCTCACGACGGGACAGATCGATGCCCAACTCTTCCGCGGTGCGGAAGATGTCTTCGTCGATCTCTTTCATCTCGATCTC
>JALZCA010000175.1 GCA_030863285.1 Actinomycetota bacterium
ACCGAGAATTGCGCAGGTAAACTGAGATTCTTCGGGGCGGTAGCTCAATTGGTAGAGCACCTGCTTTGCAAGCAGGAGGTCGTCGGTTCGATCCCGATCCGCTCCACTTCATGCGGATCCTCCCGCCGTGAGGTCTCGGGATCCACGCCGCCGTTTGTTCCGGATTACCGGCTATGGCTCGTTTGGCGGAGAAATCCGTATATCTACGTATTCCGTCTGCCGACTCCCCGGAGGACACTCGGGACGTACTCGTTAACTCTTCGGCCAAGCCTGCGCCGTGATCAGAAAGGCGCACCCAGTGGACGTACTCCTCGTCGACGACGATCCAGATATCCGAGCCATGCTGCGCATGCATGTGGGCTTGAGAATGCGCGACTGCAGAATCGTCGGTGAAGCGGTCGACGGGGTTGACGCGATCGAGAAGGTTCGGGAGCTAGGGCCGCAAGTGGTGGTGATGGATTACAACATGCCGCGGCTAAACGGCGTCGACACGACTAAGGCGATCGCCAGGGAGTTCCCTGCGGTTCGCGTCATCGGTTACACCTCGGCGTCGGCCCCGAGTTCGGTCGAGGAACTGAAAGCCGCGGGGGCCGCCGATGCGTTTCCCAAGAGCGATCTCGAGGGACTCCTACAGGCGCTCGGATGCGCCGTCGACCCTTAGACGAGTCGAACTGACACAAAAAGAGAGGGCCCCCGTGCGGGAGCCCTCTCGCCGTGAACGTTCCCTCTCAGTACTCGACGTCGATGCCGCTCACTGCCTTCGGCATCGCGTTGAACACCCCCTGGAGCTGCATGAGCTTCATCATGTTGCCGGAGATCTTGAGCTTCCCCTGCATGAACGCCTGCTGCGCGTTGAGCTCCGACTTCGTGATCGCAACGGCGGTCTCATAGTTCTGCGAGATCGTCGCCTCGGCGTCGCTCAACTCCCCGAGGCTCACTTGAGCGCTTCCGTTGTCGAGGACGAAGTAGTACTTGCCCTCCCCGCCGTCGGGGGTGTCGGTGACGACCTGCTGGAGCTTCGCCTGCTGATTTGACGCCGCGCTCTTGAACTCCTCGGAATCGTTGAGCGCCTGGGTCATCGCCTGCGCCCACTCCTCGCTCAGGAACTTGACTGCCATGGATCCTCCTCAGATCGAGCTTTGCCTAGGCGCGAGAACATACCTTTTCCAATGAAGATGAACGGCAAGCGGGACCCCGAGGACGACAACGTACGCCCGGCTTCCACGGTCGTCCTCTTGAGAGACTCAGCTCGCGGACTCGAGGTTCTCGTGACCGTAAGGCCCAAGCACCTGAGGTTCATGGGCGGTGCGACGGTCTTCCCGGGAGGAGCCGTGGCGCCCGAGGACGCCGACCCCCGCTGGGTGGACGCGGCGATGACGGCCCCGTCTGACGCGGCGAGCCTTTTGGACGAGGACGATCCACACGAAGCCCTGGGCTGGCTCGTCTGCGCCCTGAGAGAGAGCTACGAAGAGGTCGGGTTCATCGTGGGTGAGGGCCCTCTGCACGAGCTGCCGCGCGACGTCACGGCCGGCGAGTTCCGGGACGCAGCCATCGCCCTGGGCGTGCGCCTGGGAACCGACGAGCTCGTTCCCGCCGGTCGATGGGTGACGCCCAACGGGTCGCCGGTGCGTTTCGATGCGCGCTTTTTCGTTGCGCGCGTCGATACGGACTGGTCCCCGGCCCCCGATCCGAGCGAGGTCGCGTCGTGTTCGTGGGTCACGGCTACCGAGGCACTTGCCGAGTTCGCCGCGGGGAACTCGATCATGGCGCCGCCGACGACGGCGATGCTCCAGAAACTAGAGGCGTTCTCGGACGTGGACTCCGCGCTCGAAGGTCTTCGCGCGGCAACGCTTCGCTGGGACGAGAAAATCTATCGCGTGCGGTTGTCGCCTCTTGTCCAGTTGGTGCTCGCGCCGAACCCGGGTCTTTTGACCGGGCCGGGTACGAACACCTACATCGTCGGCGCGGATCCTTCTCTGGTGATCGATCCCGCGGTCGACGACCCGGAATACCTCCACGAGGTCCTCGATGCGGCGGCCGAGGTCGCCGCGATCCTCGTGACACACAGACATCCCGATCATGTGGGAGGCATCCGCGCGTTGGCTGCGCAGTGGGACGTCGAGGTCGAGGTGCGGGCGTGGGGCGACGGCCGCGCCGGAGGTTGCGAAGTCCGGCCGTTGCTCGACGGTGAGGTGCTCGAGTTCGGCGGAGGAGTGCTCGAGACGGTCTTCGCGCCGGGTCACGCGGCCGACCACGTCTGCTTCTGGCTCGCACAGGAGAACGCGCTGTTCGCCGGTGACAACGTCCTCGGCGAGGGCACATCGGTAATCGCACCGCCCGACGGCGATATGAAGGCCTACCTCGACACCCTTCGTCGTCTAGAGGTCCTGGGGCCGCGTCGCATCTATCCGGGCCATTTCCGCCCGCTGGACGACGGGGTTGCGGTGCTGCGCCACTACCAACAGCACCGCAAGGAGCGCGAGGTGAAGATCCTCGCGGCACTGGCCGACGGCCCCGCTACTCTGGAAGAAGTCGTGACACGCGCGTACGACGACACTCCGGTAGAGCTTCATCCCGCGGCGCAGATGTCGGCCCTGGCGCATCTGGACGCGCTCGAAAGCGAGGGCCGCGTGGGCCGAGCCGGTGAGCATTGGGAGCGGGCAGAGGATGCCTAAGCGGGCCGATCTCGTGCAGAACCCGGTTCGGTCGTTTCTCCCGGCGAGCCCGGAGGACGTCAGCAAGGGCAGCTGGCGCTGGTCGCTCCGCGTCGCGCAGCTCATCGCATGGGGAACCGTCGCAGTCGTCGCGCTCGTCTTCGCAGTCGCCGAGCTTCCCTCGGAGCACGCCCCGAGAAACGTCGCGCTTCTCGCTGCGCTGGTCGCCTGGACGTTCGTCCTGTTCCGCTGGATCCTGCCCGAGGGCCCCAACCACAAGTGGATTCCAGTCGTAGGCCTTGTCTCGATGCTCGTGTTCGCGTCGCTGACGTTTGGAGCTTTTCGCTTCGACGTCCCCTCTGCGCAGCTGGTCTTCGTCCCGGTTATCGCGATCATGGGGTTGCTGACCGGGATCCGTGAGGGAGTCGCTGCCGCCGCCCTGGCGCTGGTCGCCTACGTCGTCACCACCCTCATCACCGGAAGCGCACCCAACGGCCCGGCCCTCGCGGTGAACGCGGGCATCTTCTTGTTGTCCGGGGCGGTCTCCGGTGTGTTGGCCGCCGAGATGCGCACGCATTACCGCGGGGAGCGCGAGGAGCATCGTCTCGCGACCGCGGTGAGGCATCGTTTGCTCGCGGTCCTCGATGCAGTCGACGAGGCCATCGTGTTCCGCGACCGCCAGGGGATCGCGCGGGTGATCAACCAGCGCGCGGGAGACCTCTTTCAGATCCGCCCCGACGACTATCTCGGTTCGCCGGTAGTCGAACTCCTTCGCACGATCGCCAAGGCGACCGAGGATCCCGAAGGGTTCATGGAGATGTTCCAGGAGCTGCGTGACGAGCCCGACAAGGAGTTGCGTTCGACGATCGAACAGATCATCCCCGAGCGCCGAGAGTTCCGCCTTTACTCGGCCCCTACCTTCGATGAATCCGGAGCGCTGGTCGGACGCATCGACGTCTACACCGACGTCACCGAGGCCATGCGGCGCGCGCAGGAGATCAAGGACCTCTACGAAAAGGCACGCGAGACGGCCGAGAGCTACCAACGGAGCCTCCTTCCCGATGTCGTTCCCAGGCTCCCGCGCACGGGTCTCGTGGCCCACTACGTTCCCGCAGCCGGCCGGCGCGCGGTGTGCGGAGACTTCTATGACTTCATCTCGCTCAGAGACGGACGGATTGGCTTCGTTCTCGGAGACGTCGTCGGGATCGGTCCCACGGCCGCGAACGACGCCGCGCTCACGCGCTACACGCTGCGCTCGTTTGTGTCGGAGGAGACCGAACTAGCGCCACTGATGGAGCGACTCAACCTCCACCTCAACGATCACATGAGCTCCGAGCGTTTCGTGCGGTTGCTGTTCGCGGCGCTCGATCCCGAACGGGCGCGCCTCGAGTACGTAAGTGCCGGCCACGTGCCGCCCATCGTCTATCGCGCGAAGACGCGCGAGGTGGAGTGGTTGCAGGAGGGGGGCATGGCGCTTGGCGTCGAACGTGACGCGTCTTACAAGACGGGCCGAATCGATTTCGAGCCCGGCGACATGCTCGTTCTTTACACCGACGGCGTTACCGAAGCACCGAGGCTCGGCCGGCCGTTCGGACAGGGAAAGTTCTCGGATCTCGTCACCGATTACGGCGGCGGGACCCCCGGCGAGCTCGTACAGGCGATCCGCCGGTCGGTCGAGAACTGGTCGGCGAACGATGAGTTGCGCGACGACCTCGCGCTGATCGTCTGCCAGGTCACTCCAGACGAGGCGATCACTCAGCCCGCGCGCGAGTTGGTGCTTCCCAACGAGCCGGCGCGCATGGCCGAGATCCGTTCCTTCGTCGCGTCGTTTCTCACCGACGTTCGCTGTCCGGTCGAGGTCTCCCAGGACGTGCTGCTCGCCGTCGGCGAGGCGGCGGCGAACGCTTGCCGCCACGGCAGGCGCCGGGCTGGTCGTAGCGAGCTGCGCATGCGCTGTGCGCGCAGCGGGGGCCGGGTCGCCGTAACGATCGCCGACGACGGGCCGGGTTTCGACCTCGCCAGTGTCGAGCGGCGCGATCTGCCCGATCGCTTCGCGTCGGGGGGCCGGGGGCTGTTCCTGATGAAGACGCTGATGGACGAGGTGGAGGTCGACAGCTCCGACGACGGCACCACGGTCACGCTGACCCGCTCGCTCCGCCGACCCCCTACCGCGTGATCCAATCGTTGCCGCGCCGCGTGACGTAAGCATTCTCAACAGCAGGGTTACGTCGGACGGTAAGTTGGCGTAGCCGACTTGGGCGGGGAGACGCGATGTTCATATGGAGTCAGTCTGAGAACCATCAGATCCTCGGCACTGTTGCCGGCCAGACGTGTGATCGTTGCGGTTACGAAGGGCCTTCTCACCTTCTAAGGCTCTTCTCGGAGACGCGGCTCTGG
>JALZCA010000221.1 GCA_030863285.1 Actinomycetota bacterium
TCCGACTCAACCCGTCCCTCGCTTCATGCCTGCGGCACCACCAGTATCGGCGAGAAAGCCCCGGCTCTCAACGGCCGGTGAGCATCGATTCCGAGGAGAGAGGACAGCAAGCGGGCCGCGCCGGCGAGTGAGGGTGCGCGGCCGGGTCACCTCGGTTTCGTCTCTTGCTCTGCGTCGCTCTCTCCCACGACCGGCGCCACCGCCGATATCTTTCCGCCGCGGGCGAGATCCATGACGCGCACACCCGTCGCCGCGCGGCCTTGCCTCGAGACGTCGCCCGCCGCGATCCGGATGACCACGCCGTCGTCGGAGATCAAGAAGACCTCGTCGTCACGGCGAACGGCGCACGCGCCGACTATAGACCCCCGGGCCCTCGTGATCTTGGCGGCGATCACGCCCTTGCCTCCGCGACCCTGCGCCGGAAAGTCCGCGATCTTCGTACGCTTGCCGTAACCCGACTCCGTCACCAACAGCAAGTCCTGGCCCTCGTCGACCACCTCGCACGCCACGACCTCGTCGTCCTCCTCGAGCTTGATCCCGATCACGCCGGTCGCGGTCCTGCCCATCGGACGAACCTGCCTCTCCGAGAACCTGATGGCCTTGCCTCTCTTGGTGATCAGCAAAACGTGGTCCTTTCCCGAAGTGGGCGTCACTCGAACGACCTCGTCTCCGTCCCGGAGGTTCATCGCAATGATCCCCTCCCTGCGCGACGAGTCGTACTCGCGAAAGGCCGTCTTCTTGACCACCCCGTTCTTGGTCACGATCAGCAAGTAGGGAAAGCTCTCGTAGTCGCGCGTGTCGATCACGGCCGCCACTCGGTCCTCCGGGCGCATCGGAACGACGTTGACGACCGCGGTGCCGCGCGCGCTTCTGTCCCGCTTGGGGATCTCGTGGGCCTTGATTCGATAGACGCGGCCGGTGGTAGAGAAAAGGAGCAGGTAGGCGTGCGACGTCGTCGTGATGAGGTGCTCGACGATGTCTCCCTCCTTGAGGGCCGCTCCTCGCACGCCTCGTCCCCCGCGCGCCTGACGCCGGTAGGTGTCGAGAGGAACGCTCTTCACGTAGCGATCGCGCGACACGAGGACGACGAGATCTTCGTCCGCGATCAGATCTTCGATATCGAACTCGCCCTCGTCGGGAACCAACCTCGTCCTGCGGGGATCGCCGAACTTCGCTTTTATCTCTCGGAGCTCCTCCGCGATGATCGCCCGCACCTTGGCGGGATCGGCGAGGATGGCCTTGAGCTCCCCGATCGTCCTTTGAATCTCCTCGTACTCCTCGCGGATCTTGTCCTGCTCCAGCGCCGTCAGACGTCTGAGCGGCATGTCGAGGATGTGCTGAGCTTGAACCCCTGAGAGCCCGAGGCGTCCGATCAATCCGTTGCGGGCCTCCTCGACGTCCCCGGCCGCTCGAATGAGCGCGATGACCTCGTCGATGTGGTCGAGGGCGAGGATGAGGCCCTCGAGGATGTGCGCACGCTCCTCGGCCTTTCGCAGCCTGAAGCGAGTGCGCCGTACGACCACGTCGACTTGGTGCGTGATGTACGCCTCGAGGACGTCTGCGAGGTTGAGCGTGCGAGGCACGCCGTCCGACAGCGCCAGCATGTTGACGCCGAAGTTCTCCTGCAGCTGCGTGCGCTTGTACAGCGTGTTGAGGACGACGTGAGGAACGGCGTTCTTCTTGAGCTCGATCACGAGGCGGAGGCCGCCGCGCTGAGAGGACTCGTCGCGCAGGTCTGCGATGCCTTCGAGCCGGTCTACCTTCGCGTTGACGAGCTCTGCGATCTTGGCAGCCAGCCGCGCCTTGTTCACCTGATAAGGGAGCTCGGTGACGACGATCCTGGACGCCCCTCTCGAGCCTTCCTCGATCTCGCACACCGCCCGCATCTTTATGGAGCCGCGCCCGGTCGTGTACGCGTCTTTGATCCCCTGCTGTCCCAGGACGAGGCCCCCGGTGGGGAAGTCGGGCCCTTTGACGTGCTTCATGATGGCCTTCAGCATCTTGCCCCGGTCCTGCGCGAGGGCGGGCGTCTCAAGGATCTCCACGACGGCATCGATGACCTCTCCGAGGTTGTGCGGCGGTATGTTGGTGGCCATGCCGACCGCGATTCCGGTGGAACCGTTGACCAACAGGTTGGGAAAGCGGGCGGGCAGCACGACCGGCTCCTCGATGTCGCCGTCGTAGTTGGGGGCGAAGTCGACCGTCTCCTCGTTGATGTCTCGGAGCAGCTGCATGGCCACGGGCGACAGACGGCACTCCGTATAGCGCATGGCGGCCGGCGGATCCCCGTCCACCGAGCCGAAGTTGCCCTGGCCGTCGATCAACGGGTAGCGCGTGTTGAAGTCCTGGGCCAGGCGGGCGAGGGCGTCGTACACCGCCCCCTCCCCGTGAGGGTGGTAGCTCTTGATGACCTCGCCCACGAGCGCGGCGCACTTTCGATAACGCTGGTCGGGCCGGAGCCCGGCTTGAAGCGCGGCATACAGGATGCGGCGGTTCACCGGCTTGAGGCCGTCGCGCACCTCCGGCAAGGCGCGGCTGACGATGACGGACATCGCGTACTCGAGGAAGGAGTAGCGCACCTCCTCCTCGATCGTGATGTCCTCTACGCCGCCCCCGCCCTCGGGGCCGCTCGGCGGAGTCTCCTGGAAGGGCTCGTCCGCCATCTAGATGTCCAGAAAGCGCACGTCTCTGGCGTTGCGCTGGATGAACGACTTGCGCGCCTCGACGTCTTCGCCCATCAGCGTCGCGAATATCTCCTCGGCGAGAGCGGCGTCCTCCATCGTCACCCGTAGAAGCGTTCGCCGCCGGGGGTCGAGCGTCGTGTCCCACAGCTGCTCGGGGTTCATCTCGCCCAAGCCCTTGAAACGCTGTGGCTCGATCTTGGCTCCGTCGGCGGCCGCCCGGAAAGCCTCGAGCTGCTCATCGTTCTTGAAGTAGTGCACCTGTTTGCGGTGCTCCACGCGGTACAGCGGGGGCTGCGCGACGTAGACGTATCCCGCGTCGATCAACTCCGGCATGTAGCGGAAGAAGAAGGTCAACAACAGCGTCTTGATATGTGACCCGTCGACGTCGGCGTCGGCCATGGAGATGATCCGGTGGTAACGGC
>JALZCA010000230.1 GCA_030863285.1 Actinomycetota bacterium
AGGCCAAGCCGGCTGCGGCCGCAACCGCGACGGCCAAGCCCGCCGCCGCAAAGCCTGCGGCGAGGCCGGCCGCAAAAGCCGCACCCAAGGCACCCGCGAAGAAGGCCGCCGGCAACGGCGCGGCCGCGGTCCCCGATCGCGTGCAACGCCTCCTGGCGGTCGTCAAGCCGGAGGCCATCCAAAAGGTCGAGCGCCAGCCGATGGACCGCGTCAACGTCTGGCCGCACCTGATGGCGGCAGAGTTCGTGTCGCTGCTCGTCGTCATGGCGATGCTCACGTTCTTCTCGGTCGCGGTCGACGCACCGTTGCGAGAGCTCGCCAACTTCAACCAGACTCCGAACCCGTCGAAAGCGCCGTGGTACTTCCTCGGCCTGCAGGAGTTGTTGCGTTACCTCCACCCGCAGGTTGCCGGCGTCACGATCCCGACCGTGATCATCATCGCTTTGATGGTCGCCCCATTCGTCGATCGCAACCCATCGACGCGACCCGACGACCGCAAGCTGGCGATCGTGCTCTTCTCGTTCTTCATGCTTTCATTCGCAATCCTGACCATCATCGGAATGTTCTTCCGCGGCCCCGGCTTCAACTTCGTCATGCCGTGGGAAGGCGGGATCTTCTTCGAGCTATGACGAAGCGAGGCGAGGTATGAGTCCGACGGTAATAGCGATCATCGTGGTGGGGATAAGCATCGCCGCGTGGGGCCTCTTCATGGCGAACGTGACGATCCGCCGCGAGCGCAAAGCGCGCGCCGAGACCGCGGTCCCCGACGATCCAGGCACCGCCAAGGCCGAGGCTCAACCGGAGCCCAAGGCCGAGGAGAAGCCCGAGGTCAAGGTCCAGAAGACGCCCGAGAAGCAACTGAAGCCGCTTACGCCCGAGCAGATGGCGGTGTCCCGGCGTCAGTTCTTGAACCGGGCGTGGACCGCGTCGTTCTCTTCGTTTCTTGGTTTCTTCGGGATGGCAACGCTCTCATTCCTGTGGCCGAAGCTCACCGGTGGTTTCGGAACCGAGATCACCGTCGGGAACAAAGAAGACCTCCTAAAGGAAATCGGAGCGCCCGCCTACCAGCCGAAGTTCGTGGCCGAGGGACGCTTCTGGCTCGTCGCCTACGAGGGAACCGGCGAGGACCCGATCTACGAGATCACGGGAGCAAAGGCCGTCGGGATGCAGGCCCTTTATCGCAAGTGCGTGCACCTGGGATGCTCGGTCCCCCACTGCAGCAAGTCTTCGCTGTTCGAATGCCCGTGTCACGGCTCGAAGTACCGCCTCAGCGGCGAGTTCTACGGGGGGCCGGCCCCTCGGGGGCTGGATCGCTTCCCGATCAGCGAGAAGGGCGGCAAGATCGTCGTCGACACCGGGAAGGTCGAGACGGGTCCGCCGCGTGGCGTCGACACGTGGCCGAAGTTCTCGGAACCGACGGGTCCCTTCTGCGTGCCGGTCTGATCGAGTGAGAGAGGCCTAGGGGCAAGTGGAGTCCGACAACAACCTCCTTGTAATCGCGCTCGTAATCCTCGTCCCGGCGCTCCTGCTGTGGGCGATCTTCGCGACGCGATCGCGGCGCCCGCGCCGGCCCGGCGGGATCCTCGGCATCCCCCAGGCGATGCGCCCGGGAGACCCGGACGAGGAGCTCGAGGGCCCGCGACTCGAACGCATCCTCGCCGCAGGAGTGGTCGCCACGGTGGCGACCGCCATCTTCATCCCGGCGTACTGGCTGCCCGAAAGCGAGCGCCAGGAGAACTTCGCCGAGCGCTTCGAAGAGGAGTCCCACGAGCGCGGCGCGCTCATCCTGCAAGCGCCGCCCGAGCTGCCCGAGGACGCCGCCCCGCAGGAATTCCGCGAGGCCGAGCACGCGCTGGCGCTCGGGATGAGCTGCGAGACGTGCCACGGAGCAGTCGACGAGGAGAACCCGGAGAACAGTCTTCTGGGCGGCACGGTCCAGTGGGAAGACCCAACGACGGGCGAGAACGTGGTCTACGTCGCGCCGCCGCTGCAGAACGTCTTCCAACGGTGGGACGAAGAGATCGTGCGTATGACGATCGAGCGCGGTCGCCCGGGAACGCCGATGCCGACGTGGGGCGTCGAGTACGGAGGCCCGATGACCGAGCAGATGGTCGACGACGTCATCGCCTATCTCCACACGCTGCCCGGAAACCAAGAGGCGCCCGATATCTCGGAGGGCTGCCAGAACCCATCGAAGGCGCAGTACCAATCATGCGGTCAAGAGATCTTCGAGGAGCGCTGCGCCGTATGTCACGGTCCCGAGGGCCAGGGCAAGGAGGCGCCCACTCCCAAAGACGATCGTGCGACCGAAGACGTCGACGAAAGCGCGAACGGGCCGACCTGGTATCCCGGTCTCGCGCTGTGGAAGGGCGACGTGAAACACCTCGACGAAGAGCTGCACGTCAAGACCGTTAAAGAGGGGCGTCGGTTCTGGTGGATGCCGCAGTTCAGCGAAGCGCCTCCGCAGGGCATCCCCGTTCCGCCTTATCCCCTTACCGACAAACAGATCGAAGCGGTCGTCGAGTACGAGCGAGGGCTGTAGGTGGACGCAGTCTTCATCGAAGGCGTCGCCGCGACGGTTGCGTCGGTAATCGTCTTCTGCGGAAGCGTCTTCTTGTTGCTCGCGATGATCATGGGCGCGCGCCTCGCGTATTTCGTCACCGCGTCGGTGACCCTCGCCTTCTTGTTCATCATGGGCCTCATCTGGTCGTTCACGAACCCCTTGGCTCCGCTCGGGCCCGTCGGTGTCCTACCCGAGTGGGAGACGATCAGCGTCGTCGAAGAAGGTGAGCCGCTCGAAGGTCCAAATGCCTCCGCATACGAGGGGGCCGACACCGAAGGCGGCGGCTGGCAGCCGGTCGACCCGGAGGACGCGGAGCTGACGACCTACGCCGGTGAGCTGGGCTCGGCCGCTCAGGAGGCCGCGACGCAGGCCATGGAGGACGGAGATCTCCCGGACGGCGTCGACAGCAACACGGCCGACACGGACTCGATCCGGTTCTTGGAACAGGACGGCGAGCTGTACGGCGCGGTGGTTCTCGCCGCACCCGACACTCCGGCAGAGGGGACCGAAACCGACCTTCCTCCCGGGGAGGGACCCGAGGGCGGCGCGCCGGACGTCGTCGCGTTGATGCAGCGCGATCCCGGCAACCCGCTGGGGCTGGCGCGCCTGATCCTGCTGGGAACGACACTGTTGCTCATCGCGCACCTCGTCGGCTTGAGCATGTCCGAGAAGAGAGCGCGGCGAGCCCGGGAGGCAACCGCCTGATGAATGCACCGACTTCATTGTTCGCGAAGCTCCGCCTGGTTATCGGGCTCCTGCTCCTCGTCGTCCCCGCGGCATGCACCGGCGGGATCAACGCGGGCGTCAAGGGGGGCCAGGCGTTCATCGTGTTCACGGTCATGCTCTTGGTAACTCTGGGAGTTCTCTGGCTCATCCTCGGCCGCGAGAAGTAACACCAACGCTCGCACCGTCCGGCCGTCGACCGACCTTGTTGCGGCCCTCGACCCGATCTTTGTAGCCAAACGCTCGTCCAGCGCGACATCGGCTACAAAAGTCGACGCAACCCGAGTGGCGTCGGGACTTTCCCAGCCCAGAGGTCGGCGTCAGGGCACTCCGATCACCGACGTCGGC
>JALZCA010000232.1 GCA_030863285.1 Actinomycetota bacterium
GCCCGATCAAGGTGCCGCCCAGAACCAGCCGGTAGCGCGGCTTCTGCGGACGGTAGATCGCCATCAGGAACGGCCGACGAAGGCCACCATCTCCTCATCGCCGGCCAGGGCGCACTCGACTTCGGCCGCCGCGATCACGGTCTTCGGCTCGGAGAAGAGAGTGAGGTCGATGAGGCGCGCGCCGCGCACCAGTCGAACGCCCGGAGCGACCGCAACCGGCCCCAGGTGACGCGTCGCGTCCTCGACAAGCGTTTCCAGGCGGCCCCTCATCTCGGCGCCGCGGGCGAGCTCGACGTGTCCCTTGCCGGAGGTCGCGAGCGAACCCTTCCGGTCGACCACCGCGTAGCGATGGCGCCCGTTCGAGGATCCGACATAGATGGAGTAGAAGTCGTTTGCCCACAGCCGCGTCGCTTCTTCACCGAGCGCGCGCTTGGCGACGAGCTGCATGGTCTCCTCGTCGGCGGTGTCGTCGTCGAGCACGGCGCCAGACTCCAGTGCGACGGAGCCGGTCGCGACGACACGAAGTGCTCCTCGCTCGGGAACCGGCTCGCCCTCGACTTGAAGGCTCGAGGGAGCGGCCCCCGCGCCCACCGCCGCCTGCTCCGCGCGCCGGTGCAAGTCCGCGACGGCCTCGGCCGGTTTGCGGCTAATCGTGCCCTCGACCTCGACCCGCACCAGCGAAAGGGCGTCGCCGATCGACGAGATGACCTCGGCGTCTTGCGGGATCCGCCACTCGAGGCCCGTGGTGACTCCGAGGCGCGGGAGAAGGGCGCCGGCTCCGCCGCCGAGGCCCACGATGAGGGGATCAACGAGCTCCTGCTCGGCGGCGGCCTCGGTCACGATCGCCCCGACCTTCTGCGCGGCTATCGAGACGATCACCTCGGCTGCGGAACGCCAGTCGGACCCCAGCGCCGCGCCCACGATCTCGAACGCCGCCCGAGCGGCCTCGACGTCTCCCGACGCGTAGACGTCGTCGGGCACGTCGCCGAGGGCGTTCGCCGCGCAGGTCAAAGTGGGCGCGAGCAGGCGTCCCGATTTGGTTCTGAGCACCGCGTAGTGGGCGGGGTCTCCGGGGCGCGGGCTGATCAGCTCGAGCCGGGCCCCCTCGAGGTCGCCCCTCGAGGCAAAGCAGCTGTATTCGAGACCCGCTATGTGGGCCGAGCGGGGGCCGACATCCTCGACGCGCAGGCGCGCTCGTCGCCGGGCGAGGCGCATCAGGCTGCCACCGGCCACGCCGACGACGCGGACGTCGAGGCTGCGGATGCAGGTGACGTGATCGAGCACGCGCACGTAGGCCAGCACCGGACGGCCGCCCTTGACGCTGCTCACGTTGGTACTGGTCCCTCCGACTTCGACCACGACCCCGTCGCCGATTGCGAGGTGACGCAGCGCGCCCGAGACCGAAGCGGCGGGGCCGCTGAAAGCGGTGAGAATCGGGTGACGCCTCATCGAGCGGAGGTCCGCCGCTCCCCCGTCGCCGCGCATAACGAGAAGCGGCACGGGCGACGTGCTGCGCTCGATCGCGTCCTCGACGACGCGCGCGGTGGCGAGCGCGGTCGGAAGGATGCTCGCGTTCAGAGCACCGGTGACGGTCCTCATCTCGAGGCCGTAGAGGCCCGACAGCTCGTGGCCGGCGCACACGGGGAGTCGTTTCTCGGTCGCGATCTCGAGTGCCAGGCGTTCGCCCTGGGGGTCCTCGACGCCGAAGGCCTCGGATACGCAGAACGCGGACGCGCCGGCGCGGCTCAGACGATCGAACGCATCGGCGATGTCTTCGCGGCGCAATCCGTCGCTCACGTCGACGAACTCGTGCAGGGTCTCGAGCTCATGACCCGGAGCGAGCCTCACCTTGCCGACCTGCGTGCGCTTGCGGCTCCGCCGGAGATCGGGTCGCCGACCGATCCCGAGGATGCCGACTTTCGCCGTGTCCCCCTCCAGCAGCGCGTTCACCGCCTGGGTCGTGGAGTGCGACACGACGAGCACCGGCCCCCGATCGCTCCGTGTCACCGCCTCGGAAACGTCTCGGACCGCGCGCACGACGCCGGCGGCCACGCCTACCTCGTCGGCGTGGGTCGTCGGGACCACCGAACGAGCTACGACCTCACCGGACGACGCATCGCACGCGACGGCTTTGGTGAAGGTTCCGCCGACGTCTACTCCGACGCGTACGGCCATGGCTCAGGTAGCGCTCGTGACTTTCTCTTGCCCGCTTTCGGTCGCCGGTTCCACCTCGGGCGAGGCGCTTTTACGCCGCGCCTCTCGGCGCGGCAGCACGACGAAGGTCCACACCGCCCCGAGGATATAGATCGACGCGAGAACGGCCTGGGCCACCAGGCTTTCGCGCGTGGGATGCCAGCCGGTGAGATCGGCGAGGAATATGGGAAGCCTGGGGAACTCCTCGAGGAACGTCACCGACACCACTGCCGCTTGCTGCAGCGCGCGTACGGCGTTGCCGATGAAGGCGACCGACAACGCCATGATCAGGACGACGGCGGTTCCGAGAAATGCCTTCACGGGGATCTTCCGTCCGGCCTTGAAGATCAAGTATCCGAGGCCGGCCAGCACCACGAAGCCGGCAAGCGTCCCGAGCCCGACCCACGTCTGCAGACCCTCGGCGAACGACAGCAACGCCTGGTAGAAGAGCACGGTCTCGAAGCCCTCCCGGAACACGGCCGTGAAGCCAACGCCCGCGAGCGCGAGCGCCGAGCCCGTCGTCGCGGCGGCCCAGACCTTCGCCTTGACGAACTCCATCCAGCGACGGTGCTCGAGACGAGAGATGAGCCAGAAGGACACGTAGAACAACATGATCACCGCGAGCACCGCGGTCCCCGCCTCGAGCAACTCGCGCTGCAAGGGAGCGATGCGCAGGAAAAGGGTCGCCAGGACGTAAAGGACGATCGACGCCACGACCGCCGCGCCGACGCCCTTGAGAACCGCTCCTTTGTATTGCGTGTTGCGGCTCGCCTCGAGGTAGCCGAGCACGGCCGCGACGACGAGAACCGCCTCGAACCCCTCGCGGAACAAGATGATGAATGCAGACGTGAACGCGAGCAACGGCGCGACCACGCCGACCTCGGACAATCGTCGCTCGACGCGATCGAGACCGTGGCGCAGCTCGCCCGCGACCTTCTCGATCTCGTCGATGGGCGCCTCGTCCTCGATGAGGTTGCGCAGGGTTGCGTAATCCTCTTCGAGCTCGAGCGTGAGCGCTTCGTCGCGCACGCGTAGCGGGATCTCGACGTATTCGAAGTGGTCGAGGTACGCGTTGCGCGCGGCGGTGTAGGCCGCGTCCGTGTTCCCCTGCTCGTACAGCTCGAGGCTCTCGTCGATCAGGACGCGCGACTTGTCCAGTTCCGCCACCGCGTCCTGGGGGGTGACTTCCTGCGCGTGGGCCGCGCCCGGCGCAAACACGAGCGCGCCGGCGACGGCCATCACGAGCAGGAACCGTTTGCGCACTAGCCGTGCTCCTCCTCTTCGGCCTCGAGGACCTCGAGCGCGTCGGCGAGGAGCTTCTTGGCCTGCTCGATCATCGAAGCAATCTCCTCGGGTGAAGCGCCCTGGTCGATCTGCCTGCGCAGCTCGGCCCCCAGCAACGGCTCGAGCTTCTCGTTGATGTCCGGTGCGTACTCGATGACCTCGGCCTCGATGACCTCGTAGTTCTCTAGATAGGCCTCGGCCGCCAGCTCCGACGCCTCGTCGGCGTCGCCCGCCTCGTAGGCGGCCAGCACCTCATCGAGCAATCTCTCGATCTCCGCGGCGACCTCGGCGGGCTCGACCTCCTCGAGCGGTTGGGCCCCGATCGTCTCCTCGAGCTCGTGACCGACGAGCTCGGCCGCGACCTCGACCTCCTCGGCGTCGAGCGGCTTGTCGGGAGGCGTGGGCTCCGCCAGCGCGTCGTTCAGGACCTCAAACGCCTCCTCGACCTCCTCGGCTTCCTCGGTCGACTCGTCCTCGACCGCGGCAGCGAGATCACTCTCGTAGGTCTGTTGCGCGAAGTGCATGAAGCCGTAAGCGTCCTCGTACTCGACGACGAGACTCACGCCCTTGCCGCCGGCGACGGCCTCCTCGTACTCGTGGGCGGCGGTCTTCAACAGCGCGGCGACGACCGAGCCCCGGTACGCCGGCGAGGTCGCATCCGGGCCGAGCAGCTCGGCCTCAGCCTCGCGGGTCACCGCAGCGGCTTCGTCGACGGCGGCCTGGACCTCGGCCGGGTCCGCGGCCGACTCCGCCGCGTCGACCGCGTCCTGCAAGGCCGTCTCGAGGTCCTCGGGAGAGCCGCCGTGCTCTTCGAGCTCCGCGCTGAGGACGTCCATGATCTCCTCGATCGGGTGATGGAAGTGAGCGAGGGCGGCGTCGGGATCGTTCTCGTAGAGCTCGAGGCCGACGAGGTGATGGCCGCGGATCTGGGCGAGGCTCTCGCCTATGCCGATCTCCTCGTGACCGAAGCCGGTCGCTTCGGCCTCCGTTGCTACGTCCGCGCCGGCGTCGGATCCCGCCGGCGGATCCTGCACGCCGCCGCACCCAACCAACGCAAGCGCCGCAACGGCGGCCGCCACCACCTTCTGCATGCTGCCCAACTCCTCGTCATCGTCGCCGGGCGACGCAACCGCCCGTGGGGTCGAATCTTCGGGTATCCGAAGTTTTGCCGTTTGGCGGGCCGATGTTAGGCAAGCCTAACCTTCGGCGTCAAGTGCGGTCGTTCGGGGGCGGCGCGCGGCGGCGAAATGATTGACAACGCCCCCCGCCGCCCTTAGCGTGGCGCCGTACTTCCCCGGACGACCCACCCGAGCAACGGCGCTCCCTTCGCGGGGCGCTTTTTTTTGCCCCGGGACAGCGAGACCTGGTGAGCCCTTACACGCATGAGGAACGAGACGCCTGCGGGATCGGGTTCGTCGCGGACTCCGGCGGCTCGGGCGGACGCTACGTCGTAGACGGCGCTCTCGAGGCCCTCGCGCGCGTCCGTCACCGCGGCGCGCTGGCGTCCGACGGGCTCACGGGCGACGGCGCCGGGCTCCTTCTTCCCATCCCCCACCGCATCGTCGGCGCGGGTCTGCGGAAGGACGTCGCGCGGGAGCCGGTCGGAGTCGCGATGGCGTTTCTCGATCCACGCGACCCACGGCCCGGGCGCGCCGCGCTCGAGTCGGCGTGCTCAAGCGAGGGGCTGAACGTCCTGGGCTGGCGCGCCGTACCCACGGACGAGGCGGCGCTGGGAGCGACGGCCCGGGCCTCTCGACCCCTCATCGAGCAGTTGTTGATTGCCCCTACCGGAGGCAGTGATGAAGCAGCCTGCGAGCGGCTCGCGTTCAGGGCGCGGCGGCGCGCGCAGAAGATCGCGCGCGCAGAACGGATCTCTCTCTACGTCGCGTCTCTGTCTTTCAAGACGGTGACGTACAAGGCGCTGTGCGCCGCGGATCAGCTCGGCGCCTTCTATCCCGACCTCGTCGACAATCGGTTCGAAGCGTGGTTCGCCATCTTCCATCAACGCTTTGCGACCAACACGACGCCGACCTGGGCACGCGCACAGCCGTTCCGCTTCCTCGGACACAACGGCGAGATCAACACGATCCGGGGGAACCGCGCGCTCCTGCGCGCCCGCGAGGGCCGGTTCGGTCGACCCGACCTCATCCCCGAAGAGCTGCTCCACCCCGTGGTCGATCCCGAGTCATCCGACTCCGGGATTCTCGACGAAGCCCTGGAGGTGCTCGTCCGCGGCGGCCGTTCGCTCGAGCACGCGGTGACGATGGCGGTGCCGCCGGCGTGGGAGAACGACGAGCGCGTCGACGATAAGCTCCGCGCCTTCCTCGCTTATCACGCGTGTCTGCTCGAGCCGTGGGACGGTCCCGCGGCCCTGGTGTTCTCGGACGGCGACGTCGCCGGAGCGCGGCTCGACCGCAACGGCCTGAGACCCATGCGCATCGCGCTGTGTGAGGACGGCTTCGTGGCCTGCGCATCGGAAGCGGGGGCCGTCGATACCTCCGGCCACGGACGCGTCCGCCGAACGCGATTGGGCCCGGGCGAGACGTTCCTCGTCGACCCCCGCCGCGGGGGCGTTGTCGACGAAGCAGAGCTCGAGACATCGCTGGCGGAACGGGCCCCGTACGGACGCTGGCTTGCCGAGCGCAGGCGCACGCGCTCGACCGGGCAGCCCGTCGAGCGGCCCGGTTCGTCGACGACGATCCGCCAGGTAGCGGCGGGATACAGCAAAGAAGAGTTCACCGTCGTCATCCGGCCGATGGCGGTAGACGGCGCGGAGCCGACCTCGTCGATGGGCGACGACACCCCTCAGCCCCCACTGGCCGCGCACCCTCGTCCGCTGTTCAACTTCCTCAAGCAACGCTTTGCGCAGGTGACCAACCCGCCGATCGACCATTTGCGAGAACGTCATGTGATGTCGCTTACGACGCGGCTCGGCCGGCGCGCGCCGCTGTTGCAGGAAGTCCCCGAGGCCGCCGCGCTGCGACACTACGAGTCGCCCGTGTTGTTCCCATCCGCGGTCGCCGAGCTCGAGCAAGAGGGGGCCGCGGTACTGGACGCAACCTTCGGCGTCGACGAGGAGAACAGCGCGCTCGAGGCCGCGTGCCGACGAGTGGCCGACGAGGCGGCCGAGCGCGTGCGCGCGGGCGTCGACGTCTTGGTCCTGACGGATCGCTCGGCGGGACCCGAGCGCGTAGCGGTACCGATAGCGCTTGCGGCCGGAGCGGTCCATCACCGGCTCCTGGACGAAGGACTGCGTTCGAGGGCAAGCATCGTCGTCGACGGCGATGAGCCGCGCGAGACACACCATCTCGCCTGCTTGATCACGAAC
>JALZCA010000240.1 GCA_030863285.1 Actinomycetota bacterium
CGTGCTCGACGAGCCGACGACCGGGCTGGACCCTCAGGCGCGCCATCTGGTGTGGGAGGGCTTGCGCGCCCTCTGGGCCTACTGCTGTTCCCCGTAGCGCCGAACGTCTTCCGCCACCGGTTGGTGAACTAGTACGGGTTGGAGTGCAGCAGCGCGCTCCGTGCGCAACGAAAGCAAAAGAAAAAGCCCCGGTTGCCCGGGGCTTTGTTCTCTTCCGCCCGAGCCGGTTTACTTGCCTGCGACGGTGTTCTTGAAGCCGGCGCCCGGCTTGAAGGCCGGGACCTTCGATGCCTTGACCTTGATCTCCTCGCCCGTGCGCGGGTTGCGCGCGGTGCGGGCCGAGCGGTTACGACGCTCGAACGTCCCGAAGCCCGGCACGGTTACCTTCTCGCCTTTCTTGACCTGCTTTTGGACCTCGTTCACGTACGCCTCGATGACGTTCGTAACGGTCTTCTTCGACTCGCCGGTCGACTTCGCCAGGGACTCGATGAGATCGCCCTTGTTCAATGCCTCCACCTCCATGGGAGTTCCGGGGGATTTGCAACGTCGGCCACCCTACCCGCGCAAGAGCGCGAAAACGTGGATATTCCGTGGGGTTGAGCAAGCGCGCACGCTCGCTCGGTCTTCATAGGGTTCAGGGAACGCTATCGGCCGGCGCGGGCCCCTCGATGGGCTCGGCCGCCGCCTCCGCGTCGACCGGCACGGCATCTATCCCGACGAACCGCAGGAACTGAGTCGTCAGGTCCGTGCGGAGGCGAACTCTGACCCGCGTCGTGCTCGCATCGACGGTGGCGATCACGTCGAGGCCCCGCTGCGCGATGGACCGGGACGCCGCGGTCTCGGCAGTGCCCGGGTTGAGGACGGTCACCGTTCCTCCGCTCACGTAATAGGCCTCCTCATCCAGTTGCGACGCGCCCGTAACGGCCGCTGCGTCGGCCGCTTTCTGGAGCGTGCGCCGCATCAGGAAAGCGCGGGTCGCTTCGACCATGAAAAACGTGACGGCCAAGGCGACGAGGGACATGCCGATCACAAAAATGGTCGCCTGACCCGCGGCGCTGCGCCTATCCGTCACGGGCGGCTGCGGTAGGGATCGATGATCGTCGCGTGCTCCGCGTCGACGAGTATGGCGGGGCCTGCGACCCGGCCGAGGAGGGGGACCTGGGTCACGGGGACCGGATACGAGACGCGCACCTCTACGAATGCTCCGCGTCGGAGCCCGCTTAGCGACAGGTCGACGTCACTTCTCGAAGGGTTGAGTCCGTGATCGCGCAGCGCCGCCGCGACCGCCCGCACGGCCGCCCCCTCTGCATCCGTAAGAGAAGACGATCTCGCTGCTTCGAAGCCGGCCTCGCGGGCTGCCGAGGTAGTTGCGAGAGCGGTCCTGTGAAGGTCCGCGAGAATTCCGATGGCCCACAGGACGGGAACCAGGATGAGCACGCTGACGAGGATCGCCTCGATCAACGACTGCCCGGATTCCTGCCGCGGCATCACGGCGAGTCCTGCATGAGCGCGGTTGCGGTGGTCTCGACGGGGACCTCTATGGGAACGGGACCGAGAGCGGCGAGATCCCCGCTTACGTGCACGCGGAGCATCTCGGGGGGCTCTGCGTCGACGAGGACCACCTCGACGTTGAGGTCGTTCACCAATCCCCGCGCCGACGAGGCAATCGTCGCCCGCGCGACGTCGCCGGCGTCGGCCGGATCCCGTCCCAGTTCAACAGCAGCGCGAGCGCCCTCGTGCGCGGACGAGATGACGACATTGCGCGCGTAAAGGATCAACGCGGTCTGGACGACTCCCAGCGCGAGGAGAAGAACGAAGACCATTCCGAAGATGGACTCGATGACGGCGCTGCCCCGTCCGGCGCGATTCAGCAGCCGATACCTCCGCATACCGAGTCCAGCGCCGACTGGACGAGCTGAACGAGTCGCCCCCTCGCCACGCCCCAGATCGCGACCACCAAAGCCGAGGTCATGAGCACGATGAGAACCCAACCGGGAACATCCCCCGCCTCGTCGCGTCGGGGACGCAAAAGGCTCCGCCACATCCACTCGCTCATCACGCCTCCTTTTCTATGGAACCAATAAGTCCAAGGACACGAGTCCCGGCAGCAGCGCGAACACGACGACGACCGGCATGATGAGAAAGACAACGGGAACGAGCATGAGGATCTCGCGCTTGCCTCCAAGTTCCATCAGCATGCGTCGGCGCGCTTCGCGACCATCGTCTGCTTGAGCGGCAAGCACCTCTGCGAGAGGCGAACCTCGTTCGATGCCCGTGCAAAGGGCCTCGACGAACCGAGATATCCCTCCCACCGGGACGCGGGCCTTCATCTCTTCCAGCGCGTCGACTAGAGGTGTCCCGGCGCGAACGTCTCCTACGACTCGACCAAACTCGTCGCCGATCCCGCCCCCGAGCTGTCGTGCAACGCGTTCGAAAGCTCCCGCCACGGCCTCTCCCGCGGTTATTGCAAGGGTGACAAGATCGATCGCAGTGGGAAGCTGCTGTTGAAGGCGTTCGCGACGC
>JALZCA010000245.1 GCA_030863285.1 Actinomycetota bacterium
GCTGGCTCTCGTCCACGAGCCGCAAGTGCTCTTCCTCGACGAGCCGACGACGGGCCTCGACCCGAATTCACGCGCGACGCTGTGGGACAAGGTGCGCAAGCTCAATCGCGAGTCGGGGACGACCGTCTTCTTGACCACTCAGTACATGGAGGAGGCGGATCAGCTTGCCGGCCGCATCGCGATCATCGACGACGGAAAGATCGTTGCCGAAGACACTCCGGCGCGGCTGAAGGCGCAGGTAGGCGACCCGACTTTGCGGGTGTCGCTCGCGCCCGGCCAGGACCGCCTCAATGCCGAAGCAGTGTTGCTGGAGTTCGGCGAGCCGACGCCGGACGCGGCGGAGTACGTCGCGGTCCGTTTGTCGGGCGGCGCTGCGCGCGTCGGCGCGGCGTCGCGGGCTCTCGAAGAGGCAGGCATCCGAGTCGAGACCCTCGAGCTTCATAACCCCACCCTCGACGACGTCTTCCAGATCGCGACGGGTCGCCGGCTCGAGGGGGCCGAGGAACAGGAGGCGGCCGAGCACTCGAAGGCGCGCTCACGACGATGAGCAGTTACGCGCTCTCGCACTACCGGGCCCTGAGTAGACGGGCCATCGTCAACACGGCGCGGCAGCCGGCGTCGATCGCGCCGGCGATCATCTTCCCCTTGTTCTTTATGGCCCTCAGCTCCGCCGCGTTCCAGCGATCCATCGACCTCCCGGGCTTTCCCGAAGTCGATTCGTTCCTTCAGTTCCTGGTTTCGACCACGATCATCCAGGGATGCCTATTCGGCGCCGTTGCGGCGGGATCGGACATGGCGACCGACATCGAAGGTGGGTTCTTCGACCGACTGATCGCGTCCCCCGTCACGCGGCGTTCGATCCTCGTCGGGCGCGTCGCGGGGTCCGCACTTCTGGGGTTCTCGCAGGCGTGGATCTTCTTCGGCGTCGCCTCGGTCTTCGGCTTGAGATCGGAAGGTGGGATCGTCAGCATGTTGATGATCTCGCTCGTCGCGTCTCTCTTCGCGGCAGCGATCGGTTCGTTGAACGTCGCCTTCGCGCTCAAAACGGGATCGACCGAGGCCGTGCAAGGCAGTTTCCCGTTGCTGTTCGCAGCGATGTTCTTATCGAGCGCGTTCTTCCCACGCGACCTCATGAGCGGTTGGTTCAAGACCGCCGCCACCGTGAACCCCCTGTCGCATCTGATCGAGGGGTTGCGGACGCAGGTCATCGAAGGGATCGATGCCGGGCCCTATCTCGTGTCGCTTGCGATCGCGGGGATCCTGTTCGTGATAGCCGTTAGCGTCGCGACGCTTGCGCTGCGCGGACGACTGGCGCAAAGGGACTGACGATGTCCGGGGTTCAGGTCGCCTGGGGGATAGCGTCGCGAAGCCTTCGCCTCATCCCGCGCATCCCGTCGACTTTCGTTCCGTCGCTGGTGATGCCGGTCTTCTTGACGATTTCATTCGCGGGAGCGTTTTCCGGTCTCGTGCTCCTACCCGGCTTCCCGGCCGACAAGATCATCGACTGGTTCGTTCCGATGACGATCTTGCAGGGAGCCGCTTTCGCGGGGATCACCACGGGGATGGGGGTCGCCCGGGACCTCCAGAACGGCTTCTTCGATCGCTTCTTGGCAAGCCCCGCACCGCGCGGCTCGCTCGTCGCCGGTCCTCTTGTGGCGTCGGTCCTGCGCGCGCTGATCCCCATTGGTCTATTGCTCGTGGTCGCGGTGATCGGGGGCGCGAGCTTCGAAGGGGGTCTGCTCGGTATCGGGACGCTGGTTGTCGCCGCTCTTGGGGTCGCGCTCGTCGCCGGGGGGTGGGCCCTCGGCCTCGCGCTGCGGTTCAAGTCGCAGCAGGCGGCGCCTTTGATGCAGACCGGCGTGTTCATCGCGATCTTCTTGTCGACGGCGCAGATGCCCATCAACCTGCTGACCGGTTGGTTGCACACCGTCGCCCGCTTCAACCCGATGACCAATGTGCTGGCCCTGGCGCGAGAGGGGTTCCTCGGGGAAGTCACGTGGGACGGGACGTGGCCCGGCTTGGTGGCGCTGGCAGGCCTGATCACGGCCGCGCTGTTGTTCGCCGGTCGCGGGATGCAAAAGGTCATTCCCTGACTACTGCTTGCGGGCGATGGCCGCGGCCAGCTCCTTCTTGTTCATCTTCGAGCGTCCTTCGATCCCAAGCTCCTTAGCGCGTTCGTAAAGCTCACGTTTGGAGTTGCCCTCGGCGTCGACCCCACCGTAGGTCTCGCCCTTGCCCTCGCGCTTCTCGCGCGTCGACTTCTTCGAGCGCGGATCCGAGGGGCCCGGTTCGTCTTTGGGCTCCCAGTGATCGCCAACCTTCTCGAAGTTGTGCTTGAGGGACGCGTAGGCGGTGCGATGCGCCCGCTCTCCTTCCCCGTATTGCTCGGCCGCGCTGTCGTGAGTCTTGGCGAACTGGCGCTGGGCCTTCTTCGGCGAGCGCTTGAGTGTGTCGGGCAGCTCGCTCTTTCTTGGGTCACCTTGGGGCGTGGTCTTGGGCATACGGCCTCCTTTCTCTTAGAGAGAAATACCTTCTCGCGCTTCTAGGACTCGTAGCCGCTAATGGCTGGATTGGGTCCGAGACCTAGCGGCGGGGGCGTCCGGGGGCGACGGCGCAGACGGCGCCCGACCCGCGGTCGTCGCCGAAATCGTTGAGCGAGAACTCCGCCTCGCGGATGTCCTGGTCGAGCTCGTACTGCGCATCGGCGGCCGGGCGCTTGGGCAGCGGAGCCTTGCCTCGCAGGACGCGCTTGGCCAGAGCTACGCTGCGTTCGTTGATGCCGCCGTAGCCGGTGAACTGGTAGGTGTCGACCTCGTTCGGGAGCGTCTTCCAGTCGACCGGCATCGTCGTGCATCCGGCGCAGAAGGGGTTCGCGCCGATTCCGTACTCGACGTAGTCCGGCGCACGGGGGTCGCCCGCCCAGTGAAGGAGCCCGTCGTCGCGGCCCTCGCCCGGATGAGCCTCTGCGGTCAGGAACAGGACTCGCTTCAGCTCTTGCAGGGTGAAGACGCCGTCGGCCAGAGGGCCCTTCTTGATCTTGCGATCCGAATCGCCGCACGCAACCAACCCGCCGCGCGCTCCCGTGCTGCCGTCGTCGAGCAGACGACGCGCCTCGAGGACGATAGCGGCTGCGCCTCCGGCGGCGTACGGCGAAGCCGCGCTCGTGCAGCACGCCATCGGGTGGGGGCGCATCCCGCCGGTCGACGCCGCGAGGGCGGTCTCACCCGCGTAGGCATCGGCCACGACGTGTGGAGGAGCCCCGGCCCAGGCGGTCACCTTGCCGTTGTCGTGACCGCCCACGAGAACGACCCCGGGAGGCGCGGTGGATAACAAGTACGTCGGCGTCGGCGCCACACCCGCGAGATACGCGGTCCCGTTGCCCGACGCGGCGAGGGTGAGCATGCGATCGGCCGCCCATTCGAAAGCCTGGCTCACCGCGCTCGGTAGCGGGGGTGGCACGAGGCTTACCCACGAGTTCGACTGGACGTCGATCCAGCCCGCCTCGGCGGCCCACCGGGTGCTCTGCGCTCCGAGGCCCTCGATCATCACGATCCGAGATCGAGGAGAAAGAGAGTCGGGCGCCCCCGCGGCGCGCGACGCGGTCATGGTTCCGTGCCCGTGATCGTCCAGGATCACGTGCTCGTCGCAGCCGGTGCCGAGCACGTTGGCCGGTGGCGCCGGGACGACCGGGCAGTTGGTTCCTCCCGCGCCGAGAGAGATCGCTCCGACGATGCGGGTGCCGGGGATCCAATAGAGCCTGCTGCGCTCGACGCGACGCCAGACGTTCGCGTCGCGCTTGATGGCCTTCTTGTACGGAAGGCCGAGCGATAGCCGCAGGGCTTTTGCCTTCTTCGGATAGCCACGGATGTACTTGGACGGATGGGTGTACGCCAGTTTCGACCGGTCCCTGAAGGCCTTGCTGTAGGGGTTGATGCCGGTATCGATGAGCGCGACTACCGACTTCGGCGAACCGGCAGCGCCTCGGCTTTCCTTCAGCGACGGGCGGGACGCAAGCGCGGGCGAGGCTGAGGCCACGAGAGAGGCCGCCGCCACGAGACCCACCAGGCGAATACTCGTCCGCATGCCTCAAGGGTTCGCCGGAACGCGGCCCCCTCCTCCCGCCGGAGGGACCACGCGCTCGGGCTACGATTGGATCGTGAGCCCCTACGATGCCGTGGTCGTCGGATCGGGGCCAAACGGTCTGGCGGCGGCGATCTCACTCGCCCGGGCCGGGCGTCGCGTCAAGGTCCTGGAGGCGGCTCCGACGATCGGAGGCGGGAGCCGCACCGAGGAGCTGACGCTGCCGGGGTTCAAGCACGACGTCTGCTCGGCGATACACCCTCTCGCCCTAGCGTCGCCGTTCATGAAGTCGCTCCCGCTCGACGAGCTGGGGTTGCGCTTCGTCCACCCGACCGTGCCGCTCGCGCATCCTCTGGAGGATGGATCGGCCGCGGTCCTCGCGCGTTCGATCGACGAGACCGCCTATTCGTTGGGCCGCGACGGCATCTCGTACGACAAGCTCGTGCGGCCCTTCGTCGACCACGCCGATGCCCTGGTGGGTGACGCGCTCGGCCCCCTTCGGATCCCCCGTCACCCCTTCGTAATGGCTCGCTTTGGAGCCGTCGGGATCGCTTCGCTCACGCGCCTCGCGCTGGCGCGGTTCGAGGGCACTCACGCGCGCGCGCTGCTCGCCGGGATGGCCGCGCATTCGATGCTGCCTCTCGAGGAGCGCCTCACCGGAGGGTTCGCGTTGCTACTCGGGATTCTCGGACATTCGTACGGGTGGCCGATCCCGGTGGGAGGTTCCGCCGCCATCACCGACGCCATGGGGCGTTATCTCGAGTCCCTGGGCGGAGAGATCGAGACCAACCAGCGAGTCGACGACATCGACGACGTGCCCGCGGCGGACGCGGTCGTTTTGGACGTGACGCCGCGGCAGCTCGAGCGCATCGCCGGGCATCGATTGTCGAAGCGCTACTTGCGTTCGTTGCGGCGTTTTCGCTACGGCCCGGGAGTGTTCAAGATCGACCTCGCCCTCGACGGACCGATCCCGTGGAAGGCCGACGCGTGCGCGGGGGCCGGAACGGTTCACGTTGGTGGTTCGCTACCCGAGATCGCAGCCTCGGAGACATCCGTCAACTCCGGTCGTGTTGCCGAGCGGCCCTTCGTCCTAGTCGCGCAACAGAGCCTGTTCGACGATATGCGCGCGCCGGAAGGGCGTCACACCGTGTGGGCCTACTGCCACGTCCCTCACGGGTCGACCGAAGACATGAGCGAGCGGATCGAGAGCCAGATCGAACGCTTCGCGCCGGGGTTCCGCGATCGCATCATCGCGCGACATACCTTCAATGCCCGCGAGATGGAGGCCTACAACGCCAACTACGTAGGCGGCGACATCAACGGGGGCGTGCAGGACCTCCGCCAGCACTTCGGACGGCCGATGCTGAGGCTGAGGCCGTACTCGACCTCGGACCCCGGCATCTATCTGTGCTCGTCCTCGACTCCGCCCGGCGGGGGAGTACACGGCTTGTGCGGTCACTTCGCCGCACGCGCGGTGCTGCGCGGGCGTCGCTAGTCCCGATCCCCGCGCTTTGGGGGTAAAACCCGCGCTCCCGGCTCACCTTTTGCCCCCAAAGAAAGAGCGCTAGTCCGAGGTCCCTTCGCTCGTGCCCTCGCTGGTTCCCTCCGAGGTGCCCTCGCTGGTCCCTTCCGAAGTTCCTTCCGAGGTGCCCTCGCTGGTCCCTTCCGAGGTGCCCTCGCTGGTCCCTTCCGAGGTGCCCTCGCTGGTCCCTTCCGAGGTGCCCTCGCTGGTGCCTTCGGAGGTGTCGTCCTCTTCTTCCTCGGTTGCGGCGGGGTTCTGCTCGTCGATCACCGGCTTCTCCTTCCGCTTTGTTCCGTCAACGATGAGTGTGGTGTACGCCGAGGCTACGAGGTTATGGGACCTGCGTCTTGCAGCGCCGGCAGGACGCCGTGAAACCGGTCGGCGTCACCTGGACCTCGAGCTTGCGCCCGCACGACGCGCAGAAGCGCGGGGGATCGAGCGAGCGCGCGCAGTCGCCGCTGCATTGATCGCTCGAGCGCCCGCAGCTCTGGCAGTACACGTCTAGATGACCTTGGACAGTGCGCCTATCGGCATCCTCAGGTCGGCGAGCATCTGGATGTCCTCAGACGGCTGACGCCCGAGCGTCGTGAGGTAGTTCCCGACGATAAGCGCGTTGATGCCCGCCGTCAGTCCCATCGACTGCAGTTCGCGCAGCGTCACCTCGCGGCCCCCGGCATAACGCAGGATCACCTCTGGAAGCGCGAGGCGGAACAGCGAGATCCAGCGGATCGCCTCGAGTGGTTCGATGAGCGGACGGTTGCCTAGTGGAGTGCCGGGCCGCGGGTTGAGGAAGTTGATGGGCACCTCAGCGGGCGCGACCTTCCTGAGGTCGACGAGCATCTCGATGCGCTGCCCATCGCTCTCGCCCATACCGAGCAGCATCCCGCAGCACAGCTCCATGCCGGTCTCTCGCACGAGCAGACACGTCTCGAAGCGCTCCTCCCACGTGTGGGTCGTGACGATCTGACTGAAGAACGAGCGCGCGGTTTCGAGATTGTGGTTGTAGCGATGGACGCCGCCGTCGGCGAGGCGGTAGGCCTGGTCGCGCGTCAGGATGCCGAGGCTCGCCGCGACTTGGAGTCCCGTCTCGTCCATCACGATCTTGGTCGCCTCGAGGACGCGCTCTATGAGCCGGTCGTCGGGTCCCCGTACCGCGGCGACGATGCAGAACTCCGACGCGCCGATCCTGGCGGTCTCTGCCGCCGCGGCGCGGATCTCATCGAGATCGAGGATCGCGGTGGGACGCACGGGAGACTCGAAGCGAGACGACTGCGAGCAGAAAGTGCAGTCCTCGGGACATCCTCCGGTCTTGGCCGACAGGATCCCCTCGATCTCTACCGTTGGTCCGCAGCGCGCGAGGCGGACCTCGTGTGCCACTGCGGCAAGCGACGGGACCGAGTCCACCGGTAGGCGTGCGAGTGCGTCGAGCTCGTCGGGCTCGAGATCGCGCCGTTCGTCGATCAACGCAGCCGCGGCTTCGTTCAGAAGGTCTCGCGTCACTGAACCTCCATCGTTCGAGTGTCGGGGTCAAGGGTAGTAGGGAGCAACTTAGCGATGCAGCGAGCGATCCGACGCGGGGTGATCGCGAGGGGTATCGATTCACGGTCGCGCAACCACGCGAGGTTGCGCAGGTGGATGTCGTCGGAGGTGTCGAAGCGGTTCAAGAACACGATGAGGGGCCACTCATCGGTCAACGCATCTCTCGTCGTCAACACGTCGTTGATCGCACCGAGACCGGCGGGTGCAACGACTACCACGTAGTCCGGTTCGACTCGTTCGACGAGCGAGAGGGTGTCGCCGTCGTGGGCGAGGGGCGAGCGCAGCCCTCCCACCCCCTCGATGAGCGACACGCCTGTGCTCGGGAGCTCGAGCTCGTCGACGAGGTCGTCCAGCGCAATGCGCGGTCGCTCTAGTGCGTCCGCGGCCATCGGCGGCGCCATCGCCAGCTCGTAGCGCCGGTGTGGCGGGCAGACGGTGTCGTCTCTTTCGCCCGTCGCGCTCGCCAGGACCAGCGCATCGGTAGTTGCATCAGACGAGTCGAATGACATGACGGGTTTGCGCGCGGCGACCGAGATCCCCTCCGTCCGCAGCATGCGCGCGAGGCGAGCCGCCAGCCACGTCTTGCCCACCTCGGTTCCGGTCCCCGAAACGACGACGGTCGCGTCAGACACGGGCACCCACGACCTCGAGCGCGCTTAGCGCTTCGACCAGGCGACGAACGTCGTCATCGGCGTGCGCCGCCGACAGCGTGATCCGCAGCCTCGAGCTCCCCGGGGGAACCGAGGGGGGCCGGATCGCGGGTACGAGAAGGCCGTCTTCGAGCAAGCGCCGCGAGGCAGTCGTCGCCGCGTCCTCGTCACCGACGAGAACCGGGATGATCGGCGAGGGGCTACCCGGGCGCACGACGTCGATGAGCCTGCGCAGGCGCGCCTTCAACGCCTCTCCCTCGGCGCTGCGCAACAGCTCGATGGCGGCGAGGGCGGCGGCCGCATCCGCGGGAGGCGAAGCGGTCGTGAAGATAAAAGGTCTGGCCCGGTTGATCAAGAGCTCTATGAAGGGGTGGTCCGCCGCAACGAACCCTCCGGACGACCCCACGAA
>JALZCA010000003.1 GCA_030863285.1 Actinomycetota bacterium
ATCGAGACGTCCCGAGACGTCAGTTCTCGTGCGCTCGGCGACATTCGTGATTGTGACGGTGGCTCGCATACCCGAACCGGACGGGACGATCGAGGTCCTCATCTCGACCACGTCTTGGTGGCGAGAGGACGCCGTCCCGCTTCCGGACGAGGTCGCGTCGTTCCAGGTGAACGACGCGGGGGCCGCTCCCGTAATCGACGAGACGGACGCTATGGCGAGGTCATCTTGCGTGAGCGTCGTCGTCACCACGCGGCGTTCGAACGAAGTGACGGGCGGTCCCGGCACGAGGACCTCCTCGGTCTCCGGTTCCTCGGGCTCGGGGGCCGTCCCGTCGTCGGCAACGGTTCCGTCATCGACGTCTTCGTTGGTGTCGTCCGTGCCGGTGTCGTCCGTGCCGGTGTTGTCCGTGCCGGTGTCGTCGTCGTTGCCGAGAGGATCGTCGTCGCGCGCCGGTTGCGAGCCGCCCTCGCCGCGCTCGGGATCGCCTCCTGCCGGTGAGTCGTCATCCGGCGCGTCGGTGTCACCTTCATCGGGCGCGTCACCACGCTCGATCTGCGTGCCCTTGACCCGCGTGTCATCCGGCCCATCCGATTCGCTGGAGATACACGCGCCTCCGACGAGCAATACGAGAAAGGCGACCGCCACAACGCGACGGCGATCGAAATCGCCCCGACCAAAACGCAAAAACATGAAGCCGAACCCAATGAGGATGATCCCGGACGCCGCGGTCCCCCACGGATCGAATCCCGTGAACGGCAAAGCGCCGGTCGTCGCGGCGCCGTCGGACGTCCCGACCCCGTCCGGCTCGGTAGGCACGCGGCGGCGGATGAGCGGACGCTCGACCACCCTCTCGGTGACGACGCGCCGGTCGACTATCGGATCGAACGAGGGGTTGTCGGAGTCTGCTCCCGAAGCGATCGCGAGGTAGCTGCGCTCGCTCTGCTCTGCGTGGATCCTGCTTCCGGTGAGCGCTCTCGTTCGGTTGAGGGCTTCGAGATCGCCGGGCTCCTCGACGACTCCGCCATACGACACCCGCACGACCTCGCCCGCGTCCATCTCGTCGATGGTCCACACGATGTCCTCTGCGTCGCCGGAGTTGCCCACTTGGACCGCGTCGATCCCGGGGGCCAACCCCGCGCTCGTCACGTGCACTTCGTCGGGAACGAGGTTGAGGATCGCGACGTCGCGCAGCGGGGCGTCGCCGGTGTTACGCAATGTGATCTCGTACTCGACCATTTGCCCGACCGTGGACAAAAGACCGGGACCGGACGTTTCCAGTCGCAGCGAGGAAGGCGGAGCAACGACGGTTACCGTCGCCGTTTCGAAGGGTTCGTACTGCTGCCAGCGTGCACGCGCATCAATCGTCGCCGGACCTTTCGTTTCCTCGACGCCTCTGGCGGTGAGCGCCAACGTCGTCCATCCCTGCGCGGGCACGTCGACGTCGTTGAAGAAGACGACGGTGCCCTGCGCGCCTGCGGACACGGAATCCGGAGTGGGAACGGAAGATACGAACTCGAGCTCGCGCGGCAGCGAGACGACGACTTCGACGTTCTGCGCCGGCTGGTCGTTCGGGTTGGTGACCGTGACCCCGACGGTCGTCTCCTCGCCGATATCGATCGATGCCGGCGCGGCCCCCAGGGACAGGTGCAGCGGCGACTCTTCCTCCCCGAGCGTTCGCCGTGGTGGGTCGACCGTGGGGCTGGGCGACGGCGCTGAGGGCGTCGGACTCGGCGGGGGTGTCGTGGGCGTCACCGACGGCTCTGGTTCGGGCGTCGCCGACGGCTCTGGCTCCGGCGGCTCCGGCGTGGCCGAGACGCTCGGCGCGGGGGACGGTTCGGGGCTCGGCGAAGCCTCCGCAGCTACCGCGGATCCTTCGGAGGAATCGTTCTCGTCCGCCGCGCCGTAGGCGCCCGGCAACACCAGGGCGCAAGTCAGCAGGGTAAAGACGGCAATCGCTCTGCGGGAGAACGGGGACAAGAAGACCTCCTACGGGGCGCGTCCGCACGCCTCGTACGGCACCACGACTGATTATGCGGTTGGGCTCCGCTGTTGTCCCCCGGCCGCTCCGCTAGATGCGACCAAGCCGACCTGGAAAACGCTAGCATCTCTGTTGTTCAAGTCAAGACCTGTTAATTATTGCCCGCTTTGGAGGAATCGACCCCAGTCCGGCCGGACACCCCGGGGCGCGGACGCGGCAGTGAGAAGCGGGGGCGTGGCTATCCTCGCAGCGTGGATTTCTCATTCGACCATCGCTTCGACGCGCCAGTCGACGCGGTTGCCGAAGCGCTCCTGGATGAGGACTACCAACGGAGTCTCGACGGCATCCGCCCCCTGAAAAAGCGCCAGGTGATCGAGCAAGTAGAAGAAGACGGGGGCCGCGTCGTGCGGCGTACGCGCTGTGTCCTCGGAACCGATCTCGGCGCGGCGAAGAGGTTCCTCGGCGAAGCCGAACCGGCGTGGGTCGAAGAGGCCACCTGGGATCCCGGGCGCGGGAAGTGGGATTGGGTGATCCTCCCGGAGGTGGCGGCGGATCTCTTGACCTCGATGGGGTCGATCGAACTTCACGACGCGGGCGACACGACGATCCGCCGCGTGCGGGGCGTCGTGAAGGTCAGAGTGCCGCTCTATGGCGGCAAGGTCGAGCGCGTCATCGTGAACGGGCTCGAAGAGGCGTACGCGCAGGAGGCAACGCGCCTCGCGAAATGGTTGGCCGGCTGAGCCGGGCGCTCCGTCACTCGCCCTACCAGGCAAAACGCACCCGCGAGACGCCGATTAACCGCCTCGTAACACGACCGAAATAGCCGGGAAACGGCCGGCCTCTAGGCTGTCGTCAACCCAGGCACCACCACGTCCAATTGCAAGGAGGATGCATGGCAGCAAGCCCCGCCGACGTGCTCAGGCTCGGTCAGCAGCAGGGAGCGCAGTTCTTCGATATCCGCTTCTGCGACCTTCCCGGGCTGATGCAGCACTTCACGATGCCCTTCGACGAAGTCAGTGAGGACGCGTTCGAAGAGGGATTCGGATTCGACGGCTCTTCGATCCGGGGCTTCCAAGAGATTCAGGAGTCGGACATGATCCTCGTCCCGGATCCGGACACGGCGGTGATGGATCCGTTTACGAAACACCCGACGCTGGTGGTGAACGCGTTCGTGAAGGATCCGCTCACCGGCGAGTTCTACACGCGCGACCCGCGCTACATCGCCCGCAAGGCGCAGGACTACCTCCAGGGAACTGGGATCGCCGACACCGCCTACTTCGGGCCCGAGGCCGAGTTCTACATCTTCGACTCGATCCGCTTCGACCAGAACCAGCACTCGAGCTACCACTTCATCGACGCGGTCGAGGGCGTGTGGAACTCGGGGGCCGAGGAAGGCGGACGGAACCTCGGTTACAAACCGCGCTACAAAGAGGGCTACTTCCCGCTTCCGCCGATGGACCACTACCAAGACCTGCGTTCGGAGATCGTGCTCGTGCTGCGCGAGCTCGGCATCCCGGTCGAGGTCCATCACCACGAGGTCGGTACCGCGGGCCAGGCCGAGATCGACACGGGGTTCGCGCCGCTTCTCACGATGGCCGACCGTTTGATGCTCTACAAGTACGCGGTAAAGAACGTCGCGTTGCGTCACGGTAAGACGATCACGTTCATGCCGAAGCCGATCTTCCAAGACAACGGCTCGGGCATGCACGTACACCAGTCGCTGTGGCGCGACGACGAGCCTCTCTTCTGGGACGAGCTCGGGTACGCGCAGCTGTCGGACACGGCGCGCTGGTACATCGGAGGCATGCTCGAGCACGCCCCGGCCTTGCTCGCGCTGTGCGCGCCTACGACGAACTCCTACAAGCGGCTGGTTCCCGGTTACGAAGCGCCGGTGAACCTCGTGTACTCCCAGCGCAACCGGTCGGCGGCCGTGCGCATCCCTGCGTACTCGAAGTCGCCCAAGGCCAAGCGCATGGAATTCCGCTGTCCCGATCCTTCGGCGAACCCCTACCTTGCCTTCTCCGCGATGCTCATGGCCGGTCTGGACGGGATCCGCAACAAGACCGAGCCCCCGGAGCCCGTCGACAAGGACCTCTACGAGTTGCCCCCCGAGGAACTCGCCGAGGTGCCGCAGGTCCCGGGGTCGCTAAACGAGGCGCTCGACGCGCTCGAGGGCGACCACGACTTCCTGCTTGATGGAGGTGTGTTCACGCAGGACGTGATCGACGGGTGGATCGACTACAAGAGGGTTCACGAGGTCGACGAGCTGCGCCTCCGCCCGCACCCGTGGGAGTTCTACCTGTACTACGACATCTAGACCCACGCGCTAGGGACGGAAAGGGGCCTCCGGTTCGGGGGCCTCTTTTCGCGCCCCGGCGACGACGAACTCTTCCACCGATATCCCGCCTCAGCCCAGAAGCATGGAAGAAGTCGGCCTTGTCTCGAGAGGTTCTCTGCAGAAATCGCCTCACGGCCGATAAACGCTGAAAAGTTCGTAGGCCGGGGTCGGCGGCCACCCATCTTTTCCCTCTCCAGGCTCAAGACCGCCCTGTGACGGCCGACGCATTAGGTGGGTTTTTCACCTAGCGGAGGCCATTTTGAAGAAGAAACTCCCCCGGCCCGGACTGAGCCTGCTGGCGAAGTTCGGCGTCGTAAGTGCCATACCGGTCATCTTGTCCAGCCTCGTGCTGGGCAGGTCGCTGGACGGCATCGTGCAGAAGCGCACGCTGGCTCTCGTCCGAGAGCAGGCGGAGCTCGTGAGCGCGCTCAGGATCGAGCCCAACCTCTCCGCTAAGGACCTCGACAAGCCGCTGAGCGGCAAGTCCCTGCAGCGCTTCAGCGACTCCGTCCAAGACGCCCAGGTGAGCAACTACATCGCCGGGTTCAGGATCTGGGGAGCCGACCGCAGCCTCGTCTACGAACAAGACAAAGGCGTGAGGGATGCGTCCCTGCCTTCGGATGACCTGTTGGAAGAGGCGCTATCAGGACAAACGGTTTCGAGCGGCATCGGATCGCTGCAGGGTGAAGAAGCCCCAGGGGCCAAGAAGGGCGGAGAGCTTCTCGAGGTCTACGTCCCGCTCACCCTCGACGGCGCCAGCGAGCCGAGCGGGGTGGTCCAGCTCTATCTCCCGTACGGGCCCATCGCCGAGATCATCCAGAAGGACAACCACCGTCTCTACTTGATCCTGCTTTGCGGCTTCACCCTGTTCTACGCGGTGTTGTTCCGCATCGTCGCCCGAGCCTCGACGAAGCTGCGTCGCCAGGCACAGGACAACGAGTACCTCGCGTTTCACGACTCGCTGACGGGGCTGCCGAACCGAAGCCTCTTCCACGAGCGAGCGGCACAAGCGATCCTCAATGCCAAGCGCGAGGGGTGGAACCTGGCGGTGATGATCATGGACCTCGACAGGTTCAAGGAGATCAACGACACGTTGGGACATCACCACGGCGACCTCGTCTTGCAGGAGATGGGCAATCGCCTGCGGCCTCTGCTGCGCGAGACCGACACGGTTGCACGACTCGGCGGAGACGAGTTTGCGGTCTTGCTCCCGCACGTGAACAGCCCCAACACGACGCTCCAGGTCGCCGACACGATCCACCGGGCGATGGACCGCCCCTTTTACATCCAGGGACTTGCGCTCGACGTCGACGCGAGCATCGGGATCGCGATCTTCCCCACGCACGGCAAAGACATCCACGCACTCATGCGGCGCGCCGACGTCGCTATGTACGTTGCCAAGCAAACGGGGTCGGGACGCGAGATCTATGTCGAGGAGATCGACGATCACAACCCGGACCGCCTCGGTCTCGGCGGTGACTTGCGGAATGCGATCGAGAGACACGAGCTCGTCCTTCACTACCAGCCTTTGATCGGGCTCAAAGACGACAAGCTGCGCAGCGTCGAGGCGCTCGTAAGGTGGGTGCATCCCGCGCGCGGCGTGCTCCCCCCGGCTGAGTTCATTGCCGTCGCAGAGCGAGGCGGCCTGATCGGCCCCCTCACGATGTCGGTTCTCAACACCGCGCTGCGCCAGTGCCACGAGTGGGACAAGCAGAACCTCAAGATCAACGTGGCGGTGAACCTGTCGGTTCGCAACCTCCTCGACCCACGCTTCCCTGCAGAGGTCGACCGCCTTCTCCACAAATGGGAGATCGACCCGATCCGCCTCGAGTTGGAGATCACCGAGAGCAGCATCATGGCGGACCCAGCCCGGGCCATGGAGATCCTTACGACGTTGCACAACCTCGGCGTGCGCTTGGCGGTCGACGACTTCGGAACCGGCTATTCGTCGCTCTCTTCGCTCAAGCGTCTGCCGATCAACGCGGTGAAGATCGACAAGACGTTCGTTCAGAACATGCAGAACGACGAGAACGACCTGCTGATCGTGCAGTCGATCATCGACCTCGCCCACAACATGGGACTCGAAGTCGTCGCAGAAGGAGTCGAGAACGCAAAGGTCGTCGACATGCTTCGACTCCTTGGGTGCGACTTCATCCAGGGATGGCACCGCGGCCGCCCGGTTCCCGCCAAAGAAGTTCCGTGGCTGCTCGGCGTCATGCGCAATACGGCCGAGGCAGTACCACCTCCACCTCCTCCTCCGCCCCCTCCGAGCGGGGGACCTGCGGTCGGCGCCCGCTTCTTCTAGACAGCGCCGTCGGTCGCGCCACTAGGATCGGCGCATCGTGAACGCGCTTCCACTCCCGGCCATGCGGCACAAGACATGAACTACCAAGAGTTGCTCCTGCCCGCCCTTCTCGTCCTCGTGGGACTCGTCATGCTGCTCGCAGGCAAGGGAGGCGGACGGCTCGGGGGCCGGATCCTGCTCGTGATCCTCGGCGCGATCGTCTTGTTCTTCATCTTCGGCTTCGCCGTGTCGCGGACGATCTAAGACTCAGCCGTAGATGATGCGCTCCGCCACACGGCGGGCGCGCCGAGTCGTTCGTAGATATGCCTCTTCGAGCTCTTGGCGCGGCTGGTCCTCGTATCCCATCGCGATCGCCAGTGCCTCAAGCTCCTCCGGCTTAGACGGCAACACGTCAACGGGCCGGGCGCTCAAGAAAAAAGCCCGGTTGCGTAGACGCATGAGGAACTCGTAGGCCTCTCTCAAGACGCTCCCATCGCTCTCGTCGAGCAACGCGCCGCGGATACACCTGTCCAAGGCCGCGGTCGTCGAGGTCGTCCGCAGTTCCGGATCGGCGTGACCGTGCCGGCGCTGGAGTAGTTGAACGGTGAACTCGACGTCCGCGATTCCTCCGGGACCCATCTTGATGTGGCGGCGCGGATCGACACCGCGCGTGACCCGCTCCTTCTCCATTCGCGCCTTCAGATGGCGCATCTCGCGCAGCGCGTCGGAGGTCAAGCGCTCGGGAAACGCTCGGTGGCCGACCGCGTCGAGAAGCTGCGCCGCGAGTTCCCGATCGCCTGCGACCCAGCGCGCCTTGATCAAGGCCTGATGCTCCCAGGGACGAGACCAACGTTCGTAGTACTCGAGGTAAGCCTCCACAGAACGGGACAGCGCGCCGGCTTTCCCCTCCGGACGAAGACCGGCGTCTACCCGGAACGCCTGGCCCTCCGGGGTGACGTCACCGACACTGCGCAACAGGTTCTCTGCCTGTCTCTCGCCAGCGAGCGCGTCCCCATCGTGGACGAACATGACGTCGACGTCGGAGGAGTAGTTGAGCTCGCGGCCCCCGAGCTTGCCCATCCCGATTACCGCCAAGCGGACGTCCGAATCGTCGAGTGCCGCTTCGAGGCAGGCGTCTGCGAGATCCGCGAGCGACGCACCAACGGTGCTCACGGGCGCGCGGCCCGCGAGGTCGCGCACGGCGATGTCGAGCATCTCCCGTCGCTTGAAGCGGCGAAGGCCGTCGAGCCGCTCGGAGGGGTCGCGCCATTCGAGTGACGCCATCGCCTCGCGCACGAGTTGATCGCGATCTTTCGGGTCGTCCAAGCGGTCGGGTTCCGCGATCGTGGTGAGTTGTTCGGGCACGTGCGTCAGCACGTCGCCGAGCAGGCGCCCGCTGCCCAGGACGCGCGCCAAGAAGGCGACGCCCGGTGGGTTCTCTCGCAGCGCTCCGAGAACGTCGACGCGGCCCCCGAGCGCCTCCCCCAGCCGGAGAAACGCGAGCAGTCCGTCGTCGGGTGCCGGCGTCGGGGCGAGAAAACGCAGGATCGCCGGCGTGAGCAAACGGAGCAGCTTCGCCTGACGAGACGTACCCGACACGAGTGCTTCGAGGTTGCGAGCCGCCCGTTCCACATCGCGAAAGCCGAGCACGCGCAGGCGATCGCGCAACGCCTCGCTCGAGAGACGTCCCGCTCCCCCCGTAGCGAGGGACTCGATCATTGGGCGGTAGAAGATGCGTTCGAAACGCGCGCGCACGTCGGCCAGGACGGCGCGGTGCCGGTCGTCGAAGCGTGCGGCTGCGGCAGCCACCGGTGAATCGGCGAACCCCATCGCCTTAGCGAAGCGCGTCCGCGCGGCCTCGTCTGAAGGGATTTGGTGGATCCGTCGTTCCTGCCACAGCTGGAGGCGATGCTCGACCGTTCGCAGCCACCGATACGCGACGTAGAGTCCCGCCGCGTCCTCGTCGGCGACGTAGCCGCCCTCCGACAATGCCTGCAGCGCCGGTATCGTTCCGGGGGCCCGGATCGAGTCGTCGGCCGCTCCGTGGACGAGCTGCAACAGCTGCACGCAGAACTCGATGTCGCGGATGCCCCCCGGCCCGAGCTTCACGTCGTCACCGTGTTGACCTTTCATGCGGCGCAGCGCGCGCACGGCATGTCCCTCGACTCGCTCCTTCATCTTTCGGATGCTGGCGACCCGCTCGGGCGAGACCTCATCGGGAAACACGAAGCGCCGTGTCTCGTCGACGAGCTCGTTCGCAAGCTCGAGATCGCCGGCAGCAGGCCGCACTTTGATCAATGCCTGGTACTCCCACGGCTTGGCCCATCGCTCGTAGTACTCGAGGTAACTGTCGAGCGACCGCACGAGCGCACCTTGTCGTCCCTCCGGGCGCAGGTTCACGTCGATGAAGTAGGCGGCCCCCTCGGGCGCGTATCCGCCGAGCTCCTGCAGCAAGCGCTCCACCGGCTTAGTCGACTCCCGCGGGTCGCCGCGAGTCACGAACATCAGGTCGATATCGGAGACGTAGTTGAGCTCCCGCCCACCCAGCTTTCCCATTGCGACTACGGCGAGGTCCGGGGG
>JALZCA010000019.1 GCA_030863285.1 Actinomycetota bacterium
GATTAGCCACGCCGCTCCTTCTCGCCGCATGATCCAGTTGACGGTCAGGCGAAACGTCTGATCTGTCTTAGAGACGTCTTCTCGCGTCTTGACCGATCTGAATTCTGGTTGCTCCAAGACGACTTGCCGGATGTGAATCGTTGTCGGGGTGTTCTGCGTGACCGTCAGATCCAGAGTGATCAAGTTCGGATCGAATGTTGTTCTCCGCGCCACCAATTTCCGAACGTCTGCGTAGAGACTGCGCGTTAGGGGACTGGTGGACGTCAGATATCGAGGGATAAGGGTTTCATCACGAGTCTCGTAAATCTGAAGCCTCAGCCTGTCTAACGCTTTGAATCTTGCTAACGCCTCGGTCTCTGAAAGCATGAAGTCTTGTGACTCGGGAAGGTTCGGCGATTCTGTTGCTACCGGTGACTCTGGTTTCAGGATAAGGAGGACCGCGCCGGTCATTAGAACCAAGAACAGCAGGAGCCAGAACGCTTTTTTTGGCGGCATCGTGCGCGTGTCCTCTGCCGCTTCGCCGTGTTCAGGCGCGCTCGGAGAGGTGCGCAGAGGAGAACCCGTTGTTTCGTGCATTCGCCCCGGCCCCCTGGCCGCCCGACTCTTACCTCCCCCTTTATATCAACTCAAAGTTAAGGCAATAGAAAAGTACCTGTGGCGGCGGCCACAGGCGGACACGGTCGAGGCGGCAGCGCGCACGGGTAACCGACCGATCCTGAGATTCAGGGCGTGAGGCTGACCGGTGGGGCGACTACGCGGCGGCTGCTTCGGCCCTCCGGGAGCGCACCGTCAGCAGCACTAGGCCTCCGACGGCGACTGCGGCCGCGCTCAGGAAGGCGCCGGCGTATCCGAAACCTGCGGCCACGGCTCCCAAGGCGACGGCTCCGGTCCCGAAGGACAGGTCGAAGAACGCCGTGAACGTGCCGACAACCGCCGATCGTTCGGTCGGCTTTGCCGAGCGGATCGCCATCGTCATAAGCGCAGGGAACGACAACGCCTGGCCCAGCCCGAAGACGAACGCCCCGGCGAACAGCCCCGCGGGCTCCTGCCACAACGCCAGCACGACCAACCCCGTCGCCTGGAGCGACAAAGCCATCCTCGCGGCGCGGTCCGGCCCGAGGATGTCGGGCAGGCGCGCTCCCAGGCTCCGGACCACCAGGATCACGCCCGAGAACGTCACGAAGACCAACCTCGAGCCCGACAGACCCACGTCGAGCGCGTACAGCGGGATGAAAGTCGCGAAGCCGCCGAGGCCCCAGATGCTCGCCGCCAGAATCGTTCCCGGAAGAACGCCGGCCGGGTGGAACCAGCGGAACTCGGAGTCGAAGGTCCCGTCCGGTCGCGTTTCCCGCACGGCCATCCCGAGCAGCGTCGCCACGCCGGCACTTGCGGCCGCAACCAGCCACGCCGCGTCGAACGAGGTCGCCTCGAACACGCTCTCACCGAGCAGTGGTCCGATCGTCAACCCGAGATACAGGGCGAGCGAGAAGTAGCTCACTGCCTCGCCGCGGCGTTCCTCGGGAGCGAGATCGTTCACGACGCTCGCCGCCCCGACATAGAAGCACGCCTCTCCGAGACCGGAGACGAGCCGCAGCACGAGGAGCAGCCACAAGGAGTCGGCAACCACATAGCCCGCTACCGACAGCGTCACGATCCCGGCCCCCAGGATGATGAGCAACCGTCGCCCCCGCCGGTCGCCGATCGGGCCGATGAGCGGCCGAACCAGAACGGCAGAGAATGCGAACGCTCCGACGACGAGGCCGACCTCGGCTTCGCTGCCGCCGAGCGGGCCCTCGACGAAGCGAGGCAAGACCGGTTGCAGCGCGCCGACCGAAACGAAGTAGGCGAGCGTCGACACCGTGATCAGCAAGAACATCGCGCTGAACAACCGAGGCTTGGCCTCGGGCGCGACACGCAGATCTGTTGCTTCGTCGACAGCCAAGAAACGTCCCTCCGAGGGCGAACAGCGATAAGAGTGGTGTGTTGTTCAAGCGCGGGGAGGCCAATCTCATTCCCGGACGGCGCCAGCGCCACCGCAGCGGCAAATGTCCGGCGCTGCTCAGACAAAAAGTTGATCCCGTTCTTTGTCGCCAAACGACCGTTTAACGCGCGATTGTGAGCAAAGAACGCCCCCAGCCGACCAGCGCGCAGGACGAGCGCGTCATGAGTTACGTATGCAGTGACTCAGTACGCGCTCGGCGAAACCGCGACCCAGTACGCGCTCGACCAACCCGGACTCAGTACGGCACGACGAAACGGATGCCGCTAGCTAGGCCCGGCGGCCCATCACGGCCAGCAACTTCGTCTGCGCGTCGGCATCGTCCGGGACCTCGACCTGCTCGCCGAACATACCGCTCTCCTTGAGCTTGTCCTCGACGGGCTTCATCTTGCCGAGGAGCCACTCGACGAGCTCGGGATCGAGCGTGTCGTCGGCCCCGATCCCTCGGGCGAGATCCCACGCGTGCACGACGTGGTCGTTGAGCAGCTCGGTCACGTACGAGTGACCCGGCCTCTCCCCAGACGACAGATGCACCTTCCGCTCGAGTGCGCCCGGCCCCCGCACCGCGTTCAGCGCCGCTGCACTCGCCTCATCCCACGCCCGGTGCGGCGCGTCGCCCAACAGGTCGCCCTCGAAGCGGTCGCCGACCTCCTCGACCGTCTTGCCTGCAAATAGCTCTGGCGCCCAGAGGTCCTCGTAGACGAGATGGTTTACGAGATCGCGCACGCTCCAGTCCGCGCAGGGTGTCGGATTGTGCCACTGGCCATCTTCGATGAGGTGCACGCGCGAGCCGAACTCTCGCACCCCACGCGCAAAGAAGTCGACGAGGTCGGTCACGAGATCAGGGACTCGAGAACCACGGATCCTTGAGGTCGAAGAACTGGATCTCCTCGGTGATCTCGGTCCACTGGTTCATCTGCTCTTGGACCTCGGCCGGCATCTCCTTCTTTTCGTTCTCGCGCGCCTCGGCTTCCGAAGTGAAGTAGATAAACGAGGTGAATCCTCCGTTGTCCTTCCACGCGTCGACCGAGCCGATGACGTCCGGGCGGAGGTCGGGCATGAACTCGTCCATCCGATCCGAGAGCTCCTGAGCCTTGTCGACGTCGTTGACCTTGCCGTGCATCACCTGGACGAATCCGGCATCGTCGGACCCGCCGTCCTTGCCGAGCCTGACGTTCGTGTAGTCGTGGAATTTCGGCTCGCCCTCGAACAACTGGGCGGTCTCGCGCCACCACTCGTCTTGCTCGGGACGCTCGCTGTTGCGACGCGCGGCTTCCTCGGACTCGAAGCGAGCGGCGGCGACGAACTCGCCGTCCTCCGTGACGCCCCCGGTCGACCCGAGGTACCCGATGGCTCCCGGCTTGACGTTCTGGGCCCACATCTCGAACTGCTTGCGCATGGCCTCGCGATCGTTGACCTTGCCGTGGAACACCTGTACGAACATGAGCGCCTCCTTGGCTCGGACTGCTTGCTCTCAAGCTACTCCGGGGAAAGCGCGCGTCAAGAGGGTCATCGAACATCGGATGCCGAGGACGTCGCCTCGTTCGGCCGTCCGAGCCGAAAGCACTAGTCTTGAAGCGACAACTCGATCAATACCGACCAAACGGGTAGGCAATTGGCGAAAGAAAGCGGCCGCGAGACGTTCGGGCCGAATATCTGGCTCGTAGACGAGATGTACCGCCAGTACCAAGAGGACCCGGACGCCGTCGGCGAATCGTGGCGCGAGTTCTTCGAGGACTACAAGCCCCAAACCAGATCCGGCAAGGAGGGCGGGGCCGAGGACGGCGCGAAGGCCGGTAACGGTCGCGC
>JALZCA010000031.1 GCA_030863285.1 Actinomycetota bacterium
GACGGCGAGACGAGGCGGGCGAGGGGGCCGTAATCGAGGCCGGAAGTAGGCCGGATGAAACCGCCCGAATCATCCGCGACCAAGGAACGCGGTCCGCTGCCCGGCAACGGTGCGCGCTGGATAGTCACGCTGCATAGACGGCGACGTGCTTCAGGAGCCTCCGATGCCCTGTTCGTCCGCCTGCTGCGCGGTGACGCGGTCGGCCTGGTCTTCGAGGTGGCGATCGGCGGCAGCGTCGAGAAGTCGTAGCTGACGACGTAGTGGCGGCTTTCTGTCGGGAGGCACGGCGGATTCGAGGTCGCGCAGAATCGACCGCATGCGGCGGTGGATCTGAATCGACTCGCGTCCGTAGTGGCGGATCTCGTCAAAGGCGAGGCTTACGTACCCCTCCCACGAGACGACGGGAAACGCGAGGCGCAGGTCGCCGTTCTCGTCGAAGCGCTGGCCCGAGGGGAACGCCCGCCCCCCGATACGGCGCAGAAGATCGTGTATCTCGTCGAGACACTGGACGGCGGTTGTCGGATCGTTGACCGCAGGCGAGAGACCCCGCTCCGCGATGTCGACGAGCTGGCGGAAGCCGAACGCGGGGTCCTGGGCCATCGTTCGCTCGTGCGCGAGCCCGACGCACTCGAGGAACTCGTCAGACTGCGCCTTGCTCGACGCGGGCTCACCACCGTGCACTCGCAGCAGCGGAGCTCCGTACGGAACGAAGTCGCCGATGCCCGGCACCACCTCGACGACCACACCCGCTTCCTTCGCGAGGGACACGAGCCTGTCGCGATCGAGCCCGGTGATAACGCCCGACCTGGGGGCCGGCACCGTCCCGACGTAGACGCCACTTGGTAGCGGCACAGGTTCGTCGGTGTGCTCGTGGTCGTAGATGTCCGAGATCGCCTCGCGCGTCTCGGCCGCGATCGACGCGGTGATCGTCCCGACCCGGATCGACTGCGAGATGTGATGGATGTAATCGACGAAGAAGGCGAGGCTCAGGAGAACCAGAGCGAAAGCTACGCCGACCGCGAGGCCGGGGACGAATTCGCCGCCGGGCGCGTCGCTCGAATGCACCTCGCGCAGCACGATCAACGAGTACGTGAACGTCGCGACGAAGACGCCGAGAGTCAACTGACTGTGGCGGTCACGCAAGAAGGTCCGCAACACGCGCGGGCTGAACTGCTGGCTCGCGAGTTGAAGGACGACCATCGTTATCGAGAACACCAAGCCCGTGAACGTGATCATCGAAGCCGAGATCGTCGCCAGCAGCGTCTGCGCGCCCTCGGGCCCGCCCTCGAACAGGAAGTTGGACCCGATCGTGCGGTCGAGGCGAATAAGGACGAGTGCGAGCACGACAACGACCACGACGCACAGCGCGGGAATGAACCAGAGACTCGAGCGCAGGTACTCGCGCAGGTAGAAGAGCTTCATATGCGGCCATTGTCGTTTATCTCGCCTGACAACTGCAGCCGCCGATTGCCGCGTGGGGGGTCGCGGCCTAACCGCCGGCACCTGCAGCCGCCCGGCCGTCGTCGGGGCGCCTTCTGGCGTAGTGGCCCCCCAGACTGCAGCCGCAGTCTGCCGCGGAACGGTCGTGCAGCCGCGGTCTACCGTGAACGGTCGAGGCCTAGTCGCCGGTCGCGCCGTCGATCAGCTCGCGCATGATGTCGGCATGGCCGTTGTGGCGCGCGGTCTCCTCGACCATATGAAGCAGGACCCACCGAAGCGTCACCCGACCCCGGCGCGGATGCTCGAAGTACACGTCGAGCGAACCGGCCTCGCGCACGATCTCGCGGCTTCGCTCACACGCGCGCAGGTATCCGGTGACGATCGCATCGGTCGTGTCGTCTTCCTCGATGCGGAAATCTGCGTCGGGGTCGTCCTTGCTGTAGAAGAGCGGCGGCTCGCCCGACTGCCCGATGCCCATCGCGAACCAACCGTGTTCGACGCTCGTGAGGTGCTTCACGAGACCCAACAGCGACAAGCCCGAGGGCACCATGACGCGCCGGAGCTGCTCGTCGTCGAGGCCGTCAAGCTTCATCAAAAGCGTGGCGCGGTGAAAGTCGAGCCACGCCGTCAGGCTCTCGAGATCGCGCCCCTCGTCAAAGCGAGGCATCTCGCGCTCGACGTTCGCCCTAAAAGCCATCTCGCTAGCCTACGAGCAGGCGCCCATGCGACCGTTGGCGAAAAAGACACTCGCGGCCCAGGAGCAGGCCCGGGCGCGGGTTGTGGCGAACGGCGGACCCCGCGCAGAGCGAGGAGGCTCCGCTCGACGTCAGCGATGGAGGCGAGGCCTGCAACCTCCGAGCACTCCCGCGACGTTCGCGCAGAAGAAGAGCGCGGCAGCCTACGAAGAGGTTCGGGCCCGCTCCCTTGGGTTCGGCAATGGGGTCAGAACGCCTTCGAGCTGGTCGCGCAGG